>JAICVV010000021.1 GCA_025935155.1 Alphaproteobacteria bacterium | reverse complement strand
CACTCTCGATCCTCAAGGTATTCTCAATCCGGGCAAGCTCATGCCGCCGTGAGCGCCACCTTCAGCGCGGCGGCGGCAGAACCCAGCGCCTCTGCCGCTTGCGGCAGCACGGCCTGGAGACAAATAAAATCGTGGACCATGGCGGCATGGTCGTCGAGCGTCACGGTCACTCCCGCAGCGCGCAGCTTCTCCGCGTAAGCCACGCCTTCATCGTGCAGCGGATCGAACTCCGCGACCATGATGTAGGCAGGCGGCAGGCCGGCGAAGTTTTCTGCCAGCAGCGGTGACGCTTTCGGGTCTGCGCGATCGGCGTCCGGACCCAGATAGTAGCCGAAGAACCAGTCGATATCTTTCGCTTCCAGAAAACAGCCGGAGGCAAAGGCGCGCCTGGAATTCGTGTCTGCCGCGATATCGGTTATTGGAAAGAGCAGCAGCTGGAAGGCAAGCCTAGGTGCCCCCTTGTCACGCGCCATCTGCGAAACGACGGCTGCAAGCGTGCCGCCCGCGGAATCGCCACCGACTGCCAGGCGATTTGCATCGACACCTAGCTGCGCGGCGTTGGTTTCGACCCAACTTGTGGCCGCAAAGGCGTCGTCCACCGCAGCCGGAAATTTGTGCTCCGGCGCCAGCCGATATTCCACGGAGATCACCCGGCACCCGGAAAGATTCGCGAGCATGCGGCACAGTCCGTCATGCGTATCCACGCTGCCGATCACGAAACCGCCACCGTGGAAAAAGATGAGCGCAGGCTGCGGCTCACTGCCCGCGGCAATAGGAGAATACAGGCGGGCAGGAATGTCCCCGCCCGGACCCGGAATGGACAGGCTGGTGATCTTTCCGATCGGCACGTCCTTTGGGCCGACTGCCTGCATGAGGGCCGCGAACAGATCGCGTGCCTGTGGCGGCTCCGATTCCCACAATTTTGGCTGTGGCTGCGCCGCCAACTGGCCGAGGAAGGCCTTCAACAACGGATCGAGCGGCATCGGCTTTATCTATCTTTCGCGTAGGCGAGTGTGCACGCGCCCACGAAAGCTGCAACAGAGACCAACGAAAAGATCAGAAGAGTTGTTCCGAGCTCAGAAACGCGACTTCGTCCGGCGTGGAGTCCCGCCCCAGCGCGGCATTGCGGCCGGGAAAGCGGCCGAACTTCGCGATCACGTTACGATGAGCGAGAGCGTAAGGATACTGATGATTGTCCGAGCCAAGTCTGTCCGTCACAAGCGTTACGCAACGCTCCTGGTCCGGAAGATGCTCGGAGTGCATGAGCGGCAAATAAAAGAAAGCACGTAAATTTGGCACACACTCCAAGTCGAAACCCCGCGCGACGGCACGATCGGCAATGGCGCGCGCCTGTACATCGGTTGCCAACGCTTCCGCCTGACCGCGAAACATGTTGCGCGGGAATTGATCGAGCAGAAGCAACAGCGCGAGCGCGCCGTGAGGTGTTTCCTCCCAGTCGCTCAACTCTCCATTGCGCGCCGATGCGTAGGCACCGCCAAAGCGCGATGCAATTTCCGAATCCAGTTTGGGGTCGGATTGGAACCAGCGCGCCTCTCCAACTTCGCCGGACCAGAAATTCACAATGTCCTCAGGGGTCATCGCGCCACGTATTCGGCGCGGTCACCGAGCTTGATCTCGCCGCCGCGGCGCACCACGCAACAGACGCCGCCGCGCCACTCGGGACGCAGAGCCGCGCGCAGGCCATCATGCGCGCGATCCATCAGATGGCACGGCCGCGTCTCCATGGTGATCTGCAATTCCACCTCACCGATACGCAGCAACCCGCCAGCTTCGCGCGGCCAATCGACATTGGCCAGCAGAACATTGGCGCGCCGCGTGACCCACGGCAGCTCAGCACCGAGATCGCGGCAAGCGTCCTCCCAGCCTTCGCGAAACAGTACGGTGACCTGACGGCCGTTTTTCCGGCCGCGCGCATCGCCTTCCACGCCGCGTTCGACCGAGACGGACACCGTGGGCAATTCCTCCAGCCGAGCGCCTAACTCGTATGCCCGGGCGATGCCGACGAGGTTGCCTGCCATATAATTTGCGCCCTTCGATTGCGTTTACTCCGGCATACCTACACTTTGCACCGGTCATTCCTTATATTGCTCCCGTACTCTCCCGGCCAGCGACGGAGACTTGCATATCGTGCATGGCAGAAGCGTCCTGCTGATCGTCGGCGGCGGCATTGCCGCCTACAAGTCGCTGGAGTTGATCCGGCGGCTGAAGGAACGCGGATGTATCGTCCGCGCGATACTCACCGCCGCTGGCGCACAGTTCATAACGCCGTTGTCCGTTTCGGCGCTCACCGGCGAAAAAGTGTTTCAGGATCTGTTCAGTCTCACCGATGAATCCGAGATGGGGCACATCCAATTGTCCCGCTCCACCGATCTCGTGGTTGTCGCCCCCGCAACCGCCGACCTGATGGCGAAGCTCGCGAATGGGCACGCCGGCGATCTCGCCTCCACGGCCCTGCTTGCTACCGACAAACGCGTGCTGATGGCGCCCGCCATGAATGTGCGGATGTGGAACCATCCCGCCACACAGCGCACGCTCGCTGTACTGAGGAACGACGGTGTGCTGTTCGTCGGCCCTAATGACGGAGAAATGGCCTGTGGAGAATTCGGTCCAGGCCGCATGGCAGAACCGGATGACATTGCCGCTGCGATTGAAGCCGCTTTATCGAAGTCCGTATCCGGCCCTTTAGCCGGTGTTAAGGCGCTGGTGACGGCCGGCCCGACGCAAGAGCCGCTCGATCCGGTACGCTTCATCGCGAACCGCTCGTCCGGCAAACAGGGCTATGCGATTGCCAGCGCGCTGGCGGCTTCTGGCGCGCACACGGCACTTGTTTCCGGACCGGTAGAAATCGCGCCGCCACGCAATGTGAAGCTGGTGAAGGTGGAAACTGCGCGCGAGATGCTCGCGGCATGTGAATCCGCCCTGCCCGTCGATGTTGCGGTCTTCACGGCGGCAGTGGCCGACTGGCGGCCGGACAAGATGTTCAACAGCAAACTCAAGAAGCGCGAGGGCGGCAGCGCGCCGGACATTACCCTCACCGCCAATCCCGATATCCTTTCCACCATTGCGCATGGGCCGCACCGCCCTGCCCTTGTCATCGGTTTTGCAGCGGAAACCGACGGTGTGGTGGCGCATGCGAAAGCCAAACGCGTCCGCAAAGGCTGCGACTGGATCGTTGCCAACGACGTCTCGCCATCCACCGGCATTATGGGCGGCGAGTCGAATACGGTTCATCTGATTACGTCGTCCGGTGTGGAAGACTGGCCAGCAATGAGCAAAGCCGACGTCGGCCGCCGCCTTGCCGCTCGCATCGCCGCCGCTCTGGCCAAAGCCGCGTGAGAGTTTCCATTCAACGGCTGCCGCATGCGCGGGACTTGCCGCTGCCGTCTTATGCGACGGCAGGGTCCGCGGGCCTGGATCTGCGCGCCGCCGTCGACCACGATGTTGAAATCCGGCCAGGCGTCCATACGGCGATCCCAACCGGCAGTGCCATTGCGCTGCCGGACGGGTTCGAAGCTCAAATCCGTCCGCGGTCGGGACTCGCATTGAAACATGGTATCACCATGCTCAACGCGCCGGGCACCATCGACAGCGACTACCGCGGCGAGATCAAGGTGATCGTCATTAATCTTGGCGGCGAACCGTTTCGCGTGACACGCGGCATGAAGATCGCGCAGATGGTTGTCGCGCGGCACGAACAGATTCAATTTGCCGAAACGGACGAGCTGCCGGCCACAATCCGCGCAGCGGGCGGGTTCGGTTCAACGGGTCACTGACAAGCGGAGAGGCACATGGCGAGCGAACATCCACCCGGGCGCGGGCGCATTTACGACAGCATTACAGACACCATTGGCGATACACCGCTGGTACGCTTGAACCGGTTGGCAAAGGACGCAGGCGTGAAAGCGGACATCCTGCTGAAGCTGGAATTCTTCAATCCCATCGCCAGCGTGAAGGATCGCATCGGCGTCGCCATGATCGAGGCGATGGAAGAGAAAGGTCTCATCTCGCCGGGAAAGAACGTGCTGGTCGAACCGACCAGCGGCAACACCGGGATTGCGCTTGCCTTCGTTGCGGCCGCCAAAGGCTATCGCCTGATCGTGACCATGCCGGAATCGGTTTCCATCGAGCGGCGGAAAATGCTCGTGCTTCTGGGCGCGGAACTGGTGCTTACCGAGGCTGCAAAGGGCATGAAGGGGGCTATTGCGCGGGCACATGAAATTCTGGAATCCACACCGGGCGCGGTGATGCCGCAGCAGTTCGAAAATCCTGCCAATCCGAACATTCACCGCCGCACAACGGCAGAGGAAATCTGGCGTGACACCGACGGCAAGGTTGACGTGGTCGTGTCGGGCGTCGGCACAGGCGGCACGATCACAGGCGTGGGCCAAGTGCTGAAGGCGCGTAAACCTTCCATCCGCATCATCGCGCTGGAACCTCAGGATTCACCTGTGCTCTCGGGGGGGCAACCTGGCCCGCATCCGATTCAGGGCCTCGGGGCCGGCTTCGTGCCCGCCATTCTGGACCGCAGCGTGATCGACGAAGTGGTCACCATCCCGAGCACCACGGCTTTTGACATGGCGCGCAAATTGGCGCGGCTTGAGGGAATTCCGGGCGGAATCTCCTCCGGGGCAGCGGTCGCCGGCGCGCTGCAGGTGGGCGCGCGGCCCGAAATGGAAGGCAAGATGATCGTGACGATCATCCCCTCCTTCGCCGAGCGCTATCTTTCCACGGCCCTCTTCGAGGGGATCGCCTGAAGGCCAAGCTGGCGGAACGCACAGCAACGCCTCCGAAGCTCCCGCGTTATTCCACTGCGGGGGCAAGGAGTTTGCCATGAAACTTTACTATTCTCCCGGCGCCTGCTCGCTGGCCGCGCACATCGTCGCCGATGAAGCCGATTTGCGGCTGCAGCTGGAGAAGGTCGATCTCAAATCGCATAAAACCGAGAACGGCCAGGATTATTACAACGTCAATCCGAAAGGCTATGTACCGGCGATCCAGCTGGATGACGGCAGCACGCTGACGGAAAACGTCGCGGTGTTGAATTATCTGGCCGACCACACGGGCCATAAGCTGTTCACTCCGGAACCCGGCAGCATCGAGCATTACCGGCTGGAAGAATGGCTCGGCTTCATCACTACCGAACTGCACAAATCCTTTGCCCCGTTTTTCCAGAACGGCAGCGAACTGGAGAAGCGCAAGGCTAAGGACAAGATCCTCAAGCGCCTCGCCTACGTGAATGAGCAACTGAAGGGCGAACGCTTCCTGATGGGCGAACGCATGACAGTCGCAGATGCCTACCTGTTCGTGATGCTCACCTGGGCGAAGAAAGTCGAGTTCGATCTTTCACGCTTCTCCAGCCTGAACGCCTTCTTCCGGCGCATGTCGGCGCGGCCGTCCGTCCAGCGCGCCCTAAGGGAAGAAGGCCTCCCGCTTGCCGCATAATATGCTAGCGGTTCCGGCTCAGATACCAGAACCGCCAGCACATGCTGACCGCGGCGATAAACAGGCCGAACGCAAGCCCGATCCAGATGCCGAAGCCTTTCATGTGAAACGGAAAGGCAAGGATCAATCCCACCGGCGCGCCGGCCAGCCAGTAGCTTGCGCCTGCGATCCACATCGGCGCGCGCGCATCCTTGAGGCCGCGCAGCGACAGAGCCGCGATCACCTGGATGCCGTCCACGATTTGAAACGCCGCCGCCACGTGGAGGAACACCACCGCAAACGCAATCACCGCACGTGCGGACGGAGAGTCCGTCAGCCATAAGGACGCAATCTCGCGTGGCCACGTCCATAACGTCACGGCCATCACGCTCATGAAGGCCGCACCGATGACAATTGCGGTGTATCCTGCCCGCCGCACCGCTTCGAAGTCGCGGGCGCCGGCCGCCAGTCCCACGCGCACCGTCGCTGCCATCGCGATCCCAAGCGGCACCATGAAGGTGAACGACGGAATCAGCAGCGAAATCTGGTGCGCTGCCACAGCCGCGGTGCCGAACGTACCCATTACCAAGGTGGCGCTGTTGAACAGCATTGCCTCAAAAATGGTGGTGAGGCCGATGGGAAACCCTAACCGGTACACTTCGGAAAGTTTCTCCCAATGCGGCCGATGAAAACGCCGCAGCATGCGGTATTTGCGCAAAGCCGGTGTCAGCCGGATCACCAGCAGCATGGTGAGGAAGCCGAACGCGAACGAACACGAGCTCGATATACCCGATCCCACTACGCCCAATCTCGGGAATCCAAAGTGCCCGAAGATCAGCGCGTAATCGGCCACTGCATTGAACAGGATGGAACAGCCCATCACGATCAATGGCGCAGTCGGCCGGCTGAGCGCGGTCGTGTAATTGCGCAGCACCTGATAGCCGAGCGTGAACGGCAGACCGAACGCCAGCGCGCCGACGAAGTGCCCCGCGCCTTCCGCAAGCTCCGGCTGCTGGCCGAAGAAGATCAGCAGCGGTTTCGCGAACTGCAGCAGCACGAACAGCGGCACCGACACGATCCACACCGACCACAGCCCCATGCGCGCAACCGCGCGAACGCCGGCTCGGTTGTTCGGCGAGCCGCCAAGAATGTGGGCCACCATCGGCGACACCGCCGAAGCCGGTCCAAATCCCAATAGCCACGCGAAAAAAAAGATGGTGTTGCCCAAGGTGGCCGACGCGAGCGCCTTGGTGCTGTAGTGACCCAGCATGAACATGTCGGTGCCCATGATGGTCATCTGCGCCAATTGGGTGAGCGCCAGCGGCCCCGCAAGCTTCAACAGCTCGCGGGCTTCCGCGAACCATGCATCGAGGCCGTGACCGGAAACGCGGCGTCCGGCGTGGGCAATGTCGAATTCAGCAATGTCAGTCATGACACGGGCTTTTCTTTTATGCTGAACCCGGAAAGCTGCGTGGGGTGTACAGGCACAAAAATCCCCTCCGAAGCTTTGTCGGGCTCGGGAGGGGTGAAACCGTTGAACGGACTAGACGAATCTAATGCGCGTTCACCTCGCGGGCCGGTGCAGCCGGCTGTACGCCAGAAGGCGTGAGCCCGGCGGCAGCGATGAAGATGCCAATGCAGTTCATCAGGAGCGACTCGCTGGTTGTTGACGATGAAGGCTAGCTAGGCGCGACGCTTGCCCAAGTCAACACGCGGGCCACGCATGCGTTCCATTCTGCCGGCGCGTGACACAACGGCAACATGTTATCGCCGCGGAAGCAGAACGAATGGATTCGCGCGCTGCTTTGCGAGGCAGTACCAGGCCGTCGCGCCGATGTGCAGCGACGCGTAGTACCTGTCGTTATTGCCGTCGCCGGTTCTGAGACCGTCTTTAGACGCGGCGACGATGCCTTCGCCGTTCGCGTTTGGTGCGTGCGCCTGCCCGATTTCGATGTCGCCGAGCAGCTGCGCGGACATCTTCGCATCGCCAGGCAGATGGCGCAGTGCAAGCGCATCGGCGGCATGTGCAGTTCCTTCGAACCACACGCCGGAACGGTCGTTCGCGGCGAAACTCAGGCCATGAAACGCGCCGCTTGTCGCTGATATGTTCGCGAGTGCCCAGTCAATCGAGCGCCGGTATTGGTTGACGTGGAGGCTGAGAAAACTCCAAGTCTGCACATCCTCAGGAATGGGATCGAGCTTGTTGATGCTCTGTCCGTCGAGCCCGGTGCCGATCCAGAAGAAGCCCTGCTTCGAGTCCCACATGGCCGCGATCATCTTCAGCGCGTGAGCGGCGCGGCTCTTCCAGATGTCATCGCCGGTAAGATGCGCCAGCGTCGTGAAGAGCGCGTATAGATCGATATTCTGTTCGGTGGATTTGTAGGTGATCTTTTTTCCGTTCGCCTCGAAACCACCTATGTAGCCGCCGATGCCGCACGCGTCATTGAAGTTTCGCTGAATGAAATTGGCGAGCAGTAGCGCGGCTTTTAGATATTTGAAATTTTTGGTGACACTGTACAGTTGCGCCAACGCTATCCCGGTCCATGCCAGATTGCCGGTGTGGACAGTCTCGCCCGCGATTTGCGGCAATCCGTGCCCATCCACCAGTGCTTTCGCGTGATATCCATCGCGCACACGTCCGTCCGCGGCAGGATCGTGCGCCTGCGCGTACGACAGGCTTTCGCCCAGCACGCGCGCGCGGGAAACGTCGTCCGGTTTGCCGCGCGCCAGGAGAGCAATGAGCATCACATCATCGTCGTAAGTGTAACTGATGTCGCCGCTGGAGAACGCCGCCGTCGGCACGTAACTTTGCACCAGTCGCAGCGTGCCGCCTTGCGCATATCTGTCCATTCGTTCGGTCAAAAACGCGTACGCGTTCGCAAGCGAGCCCGGCGGCTGCGCCTCGCCTGCGCTGGCGGCAACTAACAATATCCCCGCGCATGCGGCCTGGGCGGCGACTTGAACCCGCCTTCTGCGTATCAACGTCGATAAATGGCTCATCACGCTTTGCACTGTGCTCCCGCCCTTCCATAAAGAGTATTGGGGGATCGCTTGCAGAGTTTACTGCCGTCAAGCAATGCTCCGGGAATATGGCGACTCTCAACATTGCGCACCGCGGCGGAGCTGGTCTGTTTCCAGAGAATACGCTTGCGGCGTTCCGGAATGCCGTGGCGATTGGCTGCGATGGCGCGGAATTGGACGTTCAGCTCTCACGCGACAGCGAAGTGGTGGTGTTTCACGACTACTGCCTGAAGCCGGAAATCTGCCGCGATGCGAGCGGCGCTTTGCTAACAAGTCCAACGCCGTACCTCAAAGACCTCACCCTGGCGGAACTGCGCCAATACGATATCGGCCGCGCCAATCCGGCAAGCGAATACGCGCGTAAGCATGCACCCGTGAAATGGCGCGACGGCGAGCGTATTCCCACCCTGGCGGAGGTCATCGAAATTGCGAAAGGCGCGCCCAAGCCGTTTCGCCTGTTTGTGGAGCTGAAAACATCGTTCACCGATCGCAGCATGTCGGCCGATCCGAAAGCATTAGCCGAAGCGACGCTCCAGGTGATTGGCAAACACGATTATCTGGCGTGCACGACGCTTGTGAGTTTCGATTGGTGCGGCCTGCTGTATGCCAAAAAACTGGAACGAAACATCGAGTGCTGGTTCATCACGCTGCCACAAAGCTGGTTCGCAGACGCACCGCCGCCGTCCGCGGACGAGCAACCATCGGAAATAGCGCTGCAACAGCTGCGTTACTGGGCAAGAAGCGGAACGTCTGCCTGGGCGGGCGGCTACGATGCCGTGAACCACGGTGGCTCAATACTGCGCGCCATCAAGGCCGCGGGTGGCGATGGGTGGTATCCCATGCACCGCGACTTGACGCGCGAGATGATCGATCAAGCGCGCGCGCTGGGATTGAAGATCGGCGCCTGGACGGTGAACGACCCCGCCGACATGCGTCAACTCTGTACTTTCGGCGTGGAGGCCATTTGCACCGACCGGCCGGATCTGCTGGCAAGCGTTCTCGAACAGACGTAAGTCTTTTCAATGCGCGCTTACTGCCTCGACCGGACCATTCACGACCGCGTGAAAGGCGAAACCGCTTTCAGCCGAAGCCAGGTACCGCCAGCGGACCGCGCTGAGTAAATGAGGGCGCCGGGCTTCATTCCAAGAGCAATCGGCTCGCCGCCCGATGCCAAATGTGATGCAAAAACCGCAGGCTAGCGGCAAAAGGCGCAACCCTCCTGCTCGGCGCGCTCCCTGTATAGGCTGGCAAAGGCCCCCGATTCCGCCTTCATTTACCCCTTTTCCTCCTGCTGCCCCAGAAATCGCCTTCTGCGGCACCAGCGCGATCCGTCTATTGGGAACCTTTCAAAAGACGAGTATGGTAGAGCCAGATTGGGTCGTAGGGAGCCACCCATGGAAAAGATTTGGACCGCCGCGGCACTTCTTCTCGCCACAAGTTTTGCCATTCCGGCGAACGCGCAGGTGCCCATGCAAACGGCACCAGCGACCGCAGTGGCGGGTTTGGGCAGTGCCAGCGAAATCGTACCGAGCGTCGAGCCCGGCGACGAAATCGTGGTGGCCTGCGCACCGATCGAACAGCGCGAGACAAGTTCCGATGTTCGCGTGGTGCTGACGATCGCCGCAACACCGAGCGATGTGCCGCCGGGATTCAAGAAGGTTCTCGCGACCGACGAACAGGTTGGCCGCTATGGCGTGACGGTTCGCGTGCCGAGCGTTCCGGAACTTCCCGACCACACCGTCAATCTCAACGTATATGTGGTGGGCCAAAGCGCCAGCCATGATTGCGATGGCGGCCATTTGAGAGTCGTATCGCACCATCCGCCGGATTTCCGCCAGCAACTGAAATCCAGGCCGGTTTCCTAGCGCGAGAACCAGACGCCGAGTGCCAGCAGCGCGATGGCAGCAGCCGCGAGCCATATCGCGATGCGGATGTGCTTTGCGCGCCTGATCTGAACCTCCGCGAAGTGGCGCATTGTGTCAGGGTGCAGGCGCAAACCACCTTCCGACAGCATCTGTGAGACAGCCTCGGCATCGCGCAGCAGTCGCGGCAGATGTTGCGCCGCGCGCGACAATGCCTCCAGCCCTTCTGCAGCATCGCGCAAGCGCGCTTCCGGCCCAACGCTCTGCACCATCCAGCGTTCGACCACCGGCCGAGAGGCGGCCCAGATGTCGAATTCCGGATCCAGTCCGCGCGCCACGCCTTCGGCCACCATCATCGTTTTCTGCATCAGCAAAAGCTGCGGCTGGACTGCCATGTCGAACCGCCGCGTCGTGTCGAACAGCTGCTGCAACAGCCGCCCCATTGACATATCGCGCGCCGTGCGGCCGAAGATGGGCTCACCGATAGCGCGCAGGGCTTGCGCGAAGGTTGCAATCGAGTGGGTGCGCGGCACGAAACCGAAATCGTAATGCACTTCCGCCACGCGCATGTAATCGCGGTTCAGAAAACCATTGAGCGTTTCCGCCAGAAAGCGGCGCATGTCGGGCGAGAGGCGGCCCATAATGCCGAAATCGACCGCCACCAGCCGCCCTTCCGCGTCCACGAACAGGTTTCCCTGGTGCATGTCAGCGTGGAAGAACCCGTCGCGCAGCGCCTGGGTGAGGAAGCTGCGGATCACCACGATGGCTAGGCGGCGCGGGTCGTGACCTGCTGCTTCCACCGCGGCCGGATCGCGTACGGAAATGCCGTCGATCCATTCAGCCGTCATCACGCGCTGGCCGGTGCGATCCCAATCAACGTCGGGCACGCGGAAATCGCCGTCGCCCTTGGTGTTCTCGCGTAGTTCGGAGGCCGCGGCGGCTTCCATGCGCAGGTCCAATTCCAGCGCAACCGAGGTCGTTAGCCGGTCGATGACAGTGACGAGCCGCAGCCGCCGCGCTTCGGCCGAAAACCGTTCGCCGAGGCGCGCGGCGAACGCGAAAGCGGAAAGGTCTTCCGCGAACTGTTGTTCGACTCCCGGCCGCAACACCTTCACGGCCACGCGGCGCGGTGGCACGTCCGTTGTCGTCGCTCCATGCACTTGCGCGATCGAAGCGGCGGCAACAGCATCGCCGAATTGTTCGAACGTTTCGCCAATCGGCTTTTGCAACGCGACTTCGACCTGCTCTTTGGCGATTTCAGACGGAAACGGCGGCAGGCGGTCCTGCAGACTCTCCAGCGCCAGCGCCACATCGTCGCCGATGAGATCGGGCCGCGTGGCGAGCACCTGTCCCAGCTTGATGTAGGCAGGTCCGAGACTCTCCAAAGCGCGCGCCAGCCTTATTCCCGCAGCAACGCCTTCAGTATTCGCGTCGCGGGTGCCGAGAACGCGCCGCATCACCCGAATCGAGAATGGCATCCCGGCTAGGTATTCGCGCGGCACTAAGGCATCGTGCTGCGCCAGCACACGCGCGGCATGCAGCAAGCGCCGGATGTTGCTCAGCGTACGGAACATCGTGTCACAACCGCCATGCCGAATGCAGCGCGGCGAGGCCGCCCGTCATGTTGCGCACCTTGACGCGAGACAGCCCCGCCTTCTCAATCATTTTTGCGAACGCATTCTGCGGCGGAAATCGCCGGATGCTTTCCGCCAGATAGCGATACGCTTCTTCATCCTGCGCCACCCAGCCACCCAGACCCGGCAGCACAGAAAAGGAGAAGCGGTCATACAGTGCGTCCAGCCCCGGCGCTTCGCAGCGCGAGAATTCAAGGCAAAGGAAACGGCCGCCGGGCTTCAGCACGCGCCGCGCCTCGGCCAGCACACGCTCGATATGCGTCACGTTCCGGATACCGAAGGCGATGGTGTAGGCGTCCACGGCGGCGTCTGCGATTGGCAGCGACTCAGCGTCGCCGCAAAGCCATTCGATCCCCGCACTCCCATTCGTCTGTGCGCGGCGGATTCCTTCTGCCAGCATGTGGCCATTAATGTCGCAAACAACGATCTCGGCCACGCCCCCGCGCCGTCGCACGGCATCCGCCATGCGGAAAGCGATATCGCCGGTGCCGCCGGCCACGTCCAGCACGCGCCAGCCGGGGCGCGGGTTCAGCCACTCGACCATGGCGTCCTTCCACAGCCGGTGGACGCCGCCGCTCATCAGATCGTTCATCAAATCGTAGCGCCGCGCCACAGACGAAAACACCTCCCGCACCAGGCCTTCCTTCTCGGCCAGGGGCACGTCGCGGAAACCGAACGGCGCAGTTGCATCGGGGGCATTGCTCATGGCGCAGGAACATACAGTATTGGACGCATGCCTGAACTCCCCGAAGTCGAAACCGTGCGCATGGGCCTGAAGCCGGTGCTGGAAGGCCACAGGATTACGCGGGTGGAAACCCGCCGCGGCGATCTGCGGGTGCCGTTCCCGAAAGGCTTCACCAAGCGCCTGACCGGCCGTGAGGTGACCAAGCTGAAGCGGCGGGCGAAATACCTTCTGGCGGAGCTCGACAGTGGCGAAACCTTGGTCGTTCACCTTGGGATGAGCGGCAGCATGAGCGTGTATGTCGAGGGGCGCGCGCGAAAGCTTGGCCGCTATGTGTACGACAGCGCACCGGCAGAGGCTGGACACGGCAAGCACGACCACGTGGTGATCGAAACCGATGCTCCAGCGCGGATTGTCTACACCGATCACCGCCGCTTCGGGCTGATGACCCTGATCGAAACGGACAAGCTCGAAAACCATCCATTATTCGACGGCCTCGGGATCGAACCGCTGTCGCAAGGTTTCGATGCGGCGTACCTGAAGGATGCGCTGGCCGGCAAAAAAACACCGATCAAATCCGCTCTCCTAGATCAGCGGGTGATCGCCGGCCTAGGAAACATTTATGTCTGCGAGGCGCTTTACCGCGCGCACATTTCCCCAAAACGGCTGGCGAAGAGCATCCCGACAAAAGCGCTACCGGCGCTGGTAGCAGCCATTAAGGCCGTACTGCGCGACGCCATTCAAGCGGGTGGCTCCTCGCTGCGCGATCACAAGCGCGTAGATGGCGAGCTAGGCAATTTCCAGCATCATTTCGCGGTGTACGACCGCAAAGGAAAACCGTGCCCCAATGGGTGCGGCGGCACGATCAGGCGCATTGTCCAAGCAGGCCGCTCCACGTTTTATTGTCCAAAATGTCAGACGTGAGCATGGCCTGAGGCCATTTGAAGGCAACGGCCGCTTCCGGCTATAAGCCGTCGTCTGCCGAGGGGATGCAATCATGAAATTTGCCGCCGCACTCTGCTGCGCAACCT
>JAICVV010000281.1 GCA_025935155.1 Alphaproteobacteria bacterium | reverse complement strand
CCACAATCGCATTTGAGTGAACCCAACAGATCGCCGGTGAAGCATTCCGAGTGCAGGCGTGTCAGCAGCGGTTCATGCGGCGGGGGCGCATTGATGACGATGGCGTAGTGCTCCGGCCCGCCATCGCGCGCGCGAAAGGCCACCAGCTCCGCGTTCTCTGCGCCTTCCAGCGGAACGCGCGCGCGCGTCACCAGCGTCAGGGTATCGACGGATTGCCTATCGTATTCGTGAATCTCTTCCACGGAGACTGTCAGCGCATCCGGCAGCGGTTCTTGAACACGCTTCGCTATCGTCGCTGGAAGCAGGCCGGAAAGCTTGGCGAGTTTCACCGAGGCTGCAAATGCGTCCGGCAAAGCTTCACGTAACGGTGTAAACGGCCCCTTCATCGGCTTGGCGAGATCGAAGGTGGGATCCGCAATCGCCAGCAGCCGTTCCGGCGTGGCACCGGAATCGATTGGCAGCGCAACCACTTCCGGCGTGTACAGACGAATCTTTAATGTGCGCGCCCGTGCATGCGTCAGCAGCAGTACGCCGTCCTTCACATCCGCGAGAGACTCACGCGTCAGCGTTTCCAGAGCATACACAACGCTAGTACCGTCTGTTCCGCGGATCGCCACGGGCAATCCTTCGCGGAAAGCGATGGCAGCTCGTGTCACCGCGGCGACAGCCGAGCGGGCATGGGCTCCGCGCTCGCGCGGCGAAGGTCGGGACGGCGGGGCCATGGTTTTTCATACACCCGATGCCCAGATACGGGTAGGGTCGGTGGGCGCCTCAGGTGCGGAGAATGGATCGAAGGGACAACGATATGCCAAGCGCCAAACGGGTTCTTCTGGTGGATGACGACGCAATGCTGCGCAGCTCGCTCGCTGAGCAGCTGGCGGCAGAAGGCGAGTACGCGCCGATAGAGGCCGGCACGGTGGCGGAAGGCCGCGAACGGGCGCGCGAAGGCCTGTACGAATTCATGATCCTGGATGTGGGGTTGCCGGATGGGGATGGGCGGCTGCTGTGCCGCGAATTACGGGAAAGCGGCATCACCTGCCCGATCATGCTGCTTACTGCGGCGGACAGCGATGACGATACGATCGCAGGCCTGAAGTCCGGCGCCAACGACTACGTGACCAAGCCGTTTCGTTTCGCGGTGCTATTGGCGCGCGTGCATGCGCATCTGCGCAGCCACGAGCAGAGCGAGGAGGCCGTGTACCGCATCGGGCCTTACACCTTCCGCCCCAGCGCCAAACTGCTGCTCGATCCGGCGGGCCGGAAGGTCCGGCTGACGGAGAAAGAAACAAACATCCTGAAATTTCTTTACCGCCAGGGCGAAACGGTAGCGCGCGACACGCTTCTGCATGAGGTGTGGGGCTACAATCCGGCCGTCACCACCCACACGCTGGAGACGCACATCTACCGGCTGCGGCAGAAAATCGAGAATAATCCGGGCCACGCGCAGATTTTGGTAACCGAGTCTGGCGGATACCGCTTACAGGCCTAAACCCGTATGGCCGCTGGCCTTCCTCGGCCGGCGGCACTATTTTGTTCCCCTGTTTATGGCTCATTCCGCGCTTGCGAAAAATCCGTTCTACAAACACTACTGCGAACACCCTATCTGTGGTGAGACCGTAATTCCGGCCGGGAGGCCACCATGAAAGACCAGACCAAATCCCTGCTGCTTGGCGCCGCTGTCGCCGCGGTGCTCATACTTCCTGCGGCCGCCGCCGAAGATTGGGTGACGTGGCCGCAGAAAACCTTCAGCGGCGGCACGCTCAAGGTCGACGATTTCGTCGGTACGTTGCAGGTGAATGTCGGCAACAACGGCAACATGAAGGTCGACGTGTCGGGCACGCGCGAGCGTATCAAGCAGATCGAAGTGCACTCCTCCGGCAACGGCGTCACCATCGAAGGACAGAACGATGAATCGGTTTGGGATTGGCACAACTGGCTGAATTTCGATTACAGCAAATCCCGGCCCGATCAATTGGTGGTGAAAGTCACAGTTCCGAAGGGCACCGAAGTGCGTATCGACGATCTCGTCGGTAAGGCTGTCGTGGGCGATACATACGGGCCGCTGCATCTTGAAGCATCTGCCACGCAAGCAAAGATCGGCAGGGTTTCAAGCGCCAACGTTTCACTCGCCGGCACGGGCCGCATCGATATCGTGGAAGTGAAAGGGCCGCTCGACCTTGATATTGCAGGCTCCGGCAAAGTGAATGTCGGCCCGACGCAAAGCGTGAAGGCGGATATTGCGGGCGCTGGCGATACGGCGCTGGGCCCCATTGCGGGCGGGTTGAAGGTGGACATCGCCGGTTCGGGCGATATTTCCAGTTCGCGGGTGAACGGCCCCGTGAAAGTGGACATCGCCGGTTCGGGCTCGGTGAACATCGCCGACGGCCTCGCCAACCCGCTGCGTGTCGATATCATGGGTTCTGGCAACTTCACCTTTGGCGGCCTGGCAATCGATCCCAAGATCAGTTCGTTCGGATCGGGATCGGTGAAGATCAAGGCCTACAAGGGCAAGATGTCGAGCGACGGCATGGCGAGCGTGGATGTCGGCGCACCGGATATCGCGCGCATCAATGCCGAAACGGCGAAGGCAATGGCGCGCGCCAGTGCCGATATTGCGAAAGCCACAGCAAAGGCCAATGCCGCGGCAGCCAAAGCCTCGGCAGCTGCGGCGAAGGCCGCCGCGAAAGCCGGATCGCATCGCGGCGATGACAACGACGATGACGATAATGATGATCGTTAGCCAAGTTAGAGTGCTGCGCGAGAGCGGCCTTGGGCTGCTTGGTTGCTTGCCTACTCGAAGTTTTCCGGCGTAAGGCCGGTGTGTTTGGCGATCCGAGATAACATTTTTGGTCCGATCTCATCACCGTCATGAAAGGCGAATACGTAGTCCGGGAAGCCTGCACGCGACAGCACGCGATGCGAGCCTGTTTGGCGTTTGATTTCCCACCCCGATTTGAGCAAAGCCCGAAGGACCTGGCGCGCTTTGCTTGCCCGCCATTTGCTCACGCGAAGACGGCAAGCACTTCTTCCGGTACCGCCTCACCATGTTCGATCCTATCGGCGATGACTCGCAGTGCCAAAGCTTCAGCCTTCTTTCTCGCTTCATGCTCGCTTACGCCATAGGCGAGCACCCCTGGAAGGATCGGCACCTCGCCAATCCAACGCCCATCATGTTCTCGTTCGACTTCCACTCTCATTATTCATCCTTTGCCGTCGTCGAACATAACCCGCCGGAACTGGATGGCAAAGAGCTTTCGTTACTCATGCCGCAGTGCTTCGATAGGATCGAGGCGGGCGGCGCGCCGCGCGGGGAAGTAGCCGAACGCCACGCCGACGCCGGCGGAGAAAGCGACCGCCAAGGCAACGATTTCCGGCCGCAGTACGAACGGTAGTTTCAAGGCCGATGCCGCGGCAGCTGAACCGGCCAGTCCCAGCAAAATTCCCAGCACGCCGCCCAGCGCGCTCATCACCACGGCCTCGATGAGGAACTGCAGCAGCACATCGCGTTCGCGCGCGCCGATGGCGAGACGAATGCCGATCTCACGGGTGCGCTCCGTCACGCTCACCAGCATGATGTTCATGATGCCGATGCCGCCCACCAGCAAACT
>JAICVV010000307.1 GCA_025935155.1 Alphaproteobacteria bacterium | reverse complement strand
CTTGATTGTGCGGGTGGACTCCACGTCTTCGGTGAGATCGAGATAATGCGCGCCCGCTTCTCTGCAGGCTTCGGCGACCTTCGCGGTGAGGTGATACGGCGTGGCCGACAGCACGATGTCGTGGCCCTTCACCGCGCCGAAGAAATCGCGGGACAGAATATCGATTTCGCGGAGATGGACGCTTTCACTGGCCGGCATGCGCGCGAGGCTGGCCGGATCGCGGTCTCCCACCGTCACCGAGTAATCGCCGGACTGGCTCAGGAATTCGGTAATGGCGACGCCGATTTTGCCGCCGCCGACGAGCAGAACCTTTTTCATGGAAATCCTCCGCCTTCGGAGAAGAAGGTGCGGGAAGGACACGCCGCAAAGGAGGCGGCGAAGCGCCGGAAGATACGCTATGCTCCGGCCAATCGCAGGGGAGATTTGGCGAAGTGACGGTCATTGAATTTTTCACACGGAGACGCGGAGGCGCAGAGATTCCTCCCCTGCACAGCGGGGGAGGGGGATCACGCGAAGCGTGGTGGAGGGGGCGGGTGCCCTCGCCTTCGGCGGTATCTCCCCTCGGCTCGCGCGTGGGAAGAGCCATTGTTCTCCGCGACCTCCGCGTCTCCGCGTGGCATTTTGTTTACAGGCGCTGACAATGAGAGACGCGGATTCCAAACTCCTCGCCCTGCTCAAGGCGAATGCGCGGGAGCCAACGGCGTCGCTGGCCCGCAAGCTGGGGCTTGCCCGCTCCACCGTGCAGGAGCGCATCGCGCGGCTTGAGCGCGAGCGTGTCATCAAGGGCTATACCGTGCGGCTGTCGGAGGAGGCCGATGCGCGGCGCCTTCAGGCCATTGTCATGATCACGGCCGATCCCAAGCAGGCCGAGCGCGTGGCGGCTGAACTGAAGCGCATGCCGGAGGTGCGCTCGCTGGCAGCCGTTTCCGGCGCCCACGACATGGTTGCCACCGTGGAAGCAGATACACCTGCGAAAATGGATGCCTCACTCGATCGTATTGGCCGCGCGCACGGAGTCGCCCGCACCCTGTCCTCGATTATCCTGTCTGAAAAATTCAGCCGCTAACACATCAAAGGATGCGGTCTGAATGCTTGGTCTGGACAGCCACGTCAGATAGATTGTGGCCTTGGCAAGGCGGCGTTCCCGCGGAGGGCGGGAAGGCTGCGGCCTTTGGGCGGTGGGGATGACTGCGCCTCAACCAAAAACAGGCATCGGCGGGCTGATCGCGCGCGCCCGCCGGCCAGACCGGGACGAAATAGAGTCTCTCAGGCTCGGCGTGCCCTACTGGTTCGTCGTGATCGTGCTGCTGGGGTTCGCCAGCTTTCAGATCTGGATGAATCCGTTTGGCTTCAGCGATTTGGTGCAGCGTTATTCGCAGGATGTTTCGGACCTTCTGATCACCGGGCCTTATTTTTATGGCACTGAAGGGCGCGACAACGTCTCCGTCGCCATCATCGATGAGAACACGCTCCATACGTTGCGCGCGCCGTGGCCGTGGAAGTACGGCGACCATGCGCGCGTGCTGGATGCGCTTCTGCAATACAAGCCGAAGGCCGTGGTGCTCGATTTTCTGTTCGTCGATTCGCGCCCCGACGACACGCTGAAGGATTTGATCGGCGAGATCGGCCGCTACAAAAAGGCCGGCGTGCCAATCTATTTCGAAGGCGGCGTCAACCTGCCCTACGGCGAAAATCCCTTGCGTCCAGAGATCGCGAAAACGGGCGTTCCCATTCTCGATCCCAACATTCCGATCAACGCGGGCGTGGCGCGGCAGTACAACGGCACCGGCGAATGCTTCAACCAGAAACCGGACGCCGACGGGACTTGCCCTTCGCTCGCGCTTCGCGTGTTCCGCGATGTGTACAAGAATCGATACAAGCTGGCGCACATCAATGACATGATCGAGCTTGTGTGGGGCACCCGCACCGCGCCGGAAAACAAATGGATCACGCACAGCGGCGCCGATGGTAGCCGTCATTCCTGTTTCGAGCAGATGAACGCCCTCCGCCGCTGGTATCTCGCCTTCTTCAATACGCAAGCGGTGAAAAGCCCCTGCCCATACACCGCGGAGATCCCGGTCGACGCGCTGCTGCTGACTCCCGACGACAAGGACGTCGTGAAAATGGCGGCGAATCGGGTCATTTTCTACGGCGGCGCCATCGAGGCAGCGCAGGATAAGGTCTATACGCCGGTGAACTCGCTGCTGCATGGCGTGTTCGTGCACGCCATGGCGATGGACAATCTTATCACCTTTCACGGTCAACCGTATCAGAACGCCGTGACAGTTCGCGGTTGGCCCGTGGATGGCAATCTGGTGCAAATCTTCGCCGTTATCCCGGTTATCCTGATCCTTTCGTGGATCCACTGGCGCGGCGTTCGCCGCAAGCGCCTCGGCCAGGTTGTGAGAGCGCCGGAGCGGGGCGCCCCCGTCGAATATTTCCTCGAAAAGACCGCAGAGAAGGTCTGGCACTATCTGGCGTTCGGCCTTGCGCTTGGCGTAGGACTGGTGCTGACCCGGTCCGCCGGGCTTTCGGTGGCGAACTGGGTCGAGGTTGTGTTCGTGTCCGTCGAACTGGCGGCGATGCTGCTTGTGGGCGTGCCGGATTCGATCTGGGGATATTTGCATCACGTGGCAGGCGGCATGCCGCGACTGGAACCGGCGGCGGTTCCGGCATTGGCACCGGTAGAGGAGCGGGCATCATGAAACTGGGATTTGGAATTTGCGTTGGCGTTGCGCTGCTGGCGGTGTCGTCGCCGGCTTTCGCGGTGACGGAGGAATGCACCTCGTCAACCGGCGATGTGGTGCTGCAGGCCCGCACACCGGAAGTCGATCTGTTCGATGCGCCGTCCGGCAAGAAGGTGATGACGCTGGAACAAGCGAAATTTCCCGCCTGCGCGCCGATCACCGGCCGCGCGCCGAACTTCATGCTGCAGGTGAGCGTGAACGGCGGCAAATACTGGGTGCCACCCTACATGGTGCGGTACCGTTTCTCTGGAAAGCTTCCCGCTGTTTGCCGCAACCTTGCGATGGGCAGCAACGAGCAGAAAGTTGGATCGACTCGCGGCCTTGGCGAAGGCTGCCCGAAAGCGGCAGGAGCGCATTGATGATCGCGCGT
>JAICVV010000423.1 GCA_025935155.1 Alphaproteobacteria bacterium | reverse complement strand
GTTGCGTGAGCTGGGCCAGCAACTGGTGCCGCACACGCGGGCGGGCGATTTCGCGCAAGCCATGATGGATCTCGGTGCTGCGATCTGCACGCCGAAAAAACCGGCCTGCAAATCCTGCCCGGTGAGTGCGTATTGCGAAGCATTCCGGCGCGGCATTCAGGAACTGTTGCCGGTAAAGGGCGAAAGACCGGTGCGGCCGTTGAAACGCGGGGCCGCGTTCGTGGCGCGGGACTCTTCCGGTGCCGTACTGCTTGTGAAACGGCCGGAGAACGGGTTGCTCGGCGGCATGCTGCAGCCGCCGCTCGGTCCGTGGACGGAGGAATTTCCATCCGCAGAAGCCGCTCTGGCCCAGGCTCCGTTTCCTGCGAGCTGGAAAAAGCGTGTTGGGATTGTCCGCCACGGCTTCACCCATTTCGATCTGGAAATTGAAGTGTATGTGGCGATGGTTCCTCCCCCGCTTCGCGGGGGAGGAACCTGGATCGCGGAAGCGGATTTAGGAACGGTCGCGCTGCCGACTGTCATGCGCAAGATCATCGCGCATGCGCTCCGGGAAGAAGCCCCCTCCGTCGCTCCGCGACACCTCCCCCGCGAACGGGGGAGGAAAGCTCATGCCAGCGCGGCTCGGAGGCGTTGACGCAGCAAATCGATCGGCACCAGCGAACCGTTCTGCTCGTAGTGCCAGAACATCCAACCGTTGCAGGCATCGAGTCCTTGCACATGCGCGGCAATGCGATGAATTGAGCCGGTGGCATCGGCGCACACCAGCGTGCCGTCCGCGCGTACCTTGGCGCGATGGCGTTTGGTCGGGCTCATCACCACGGAGCCGGGCGGCAATAAGCCCTGTTCCACCACCCAGCCGAACGGAATGCGCGGCTCGGCGCGTCTGGATTTGGTGACTTCGGCGGCTTCGCCTGTCACCGGCGAGATTGCGGCAATGCGCTTGCGTGCCAACGCGGCGTATTTCGGATCGCGCTCGATACCGATGAAATGGCGGCCGAGCCTTTTCGCCACGGCGCCGGTGGTGCCGGAACCAAAGAACGGATCGAGGATCACATCGCCCGGTTTGCTGGACGACACGATCACCCGGTGCAGCAATGCTTCCGGCTTCTGCGTCGAGTGCGCCTTATTGCCGTCGCCATCCTTTAGCCGTTCGTTGCCGGAACAGATCGGCAATGTCCAGTCAGAGCGCATCTGGAGATCATCGTTCAGCGCCTTCATCGCTTCGTAATTGAAGGTGTAGCTCTTCTGGCCGCGCGACTTGGCCGCCCAGATCAATGTCTCATGTGCGTTGGTGAAGCGCACGCCCCGGAAGTTCGGCATCGGGTTGGTCTTGCGCCACACCACATCGTTCAACACCCAGAAGCCGAGGTCCTGCAGGATGGCGCCGACCCGGAAGATGTTGTGATAGGAGCCGATCACCCACAGCGCGCCGCCATCCTTCAGCACGCGCCGCGCGGCGGTAAGCCACTCACGGGTGAAGCGATCGTAGTCGGCGAAGCTGCCGAATTGGTCCCAGGCATCGTCGACCGCATCGACTTTGGAATTGTCGGGCCGGCGCAACTCGCCTTCCAGCTGCAGGTTATAGGGTGGATCGGCGAAGACGAGATCGGCGCAGGCCGCGGGCAGCGCGTTCATCGCCTGCACGCAATCGCCGACAATCACCGAATCGACCGCACTCTCGCTTGGAAGCACACCCACCGCCCACCCTCTTTTCTATGCACAGGCGGCGGCAACACTGATTCGGCAGAGTCCAAAGGTCAAGAGTCTTGCAGAGTCAAATCGTTAACGGCGAGTCTTGAGAGCATGCACAGCCTTTCCCCTCTCCCCCACGCATGGGGAGTGTTACACTTGACCGCCCCATATGCTAGATGTAGTTTCATCTGGGAGTTATCTACCACGCTATTCGGGC
>JAICVV010000332.1 GCA_025935155.1 Alphaproteobacteria bacterium | reverse complement strand
GCCTTCGCGCCGTCCAGCACGGCGGCGTCGCCCTTTTCGGAAGCAGCCCAGGTGGCGAATTCGGCGTTGTGGATGATGACGCCGGCAGGCGCGACTGCGAACATCGGATGAATGCTCGGCACGCGGTGGCTCACATTGCCCATGTCGGTCGAGCCGGCAAAGCCGGGCGGGATGTCTTCCACCGGAAAGAACTCGCGGCCCAGCGCTGCGGCGTTGCGCTCGAAAGCGCCGGCCATCGGCCAGTTGGTCTTGAGATCGAGATAATCCGTGTTGCCCCAATGCAGCTCGAGCCTGCAGCCGGTGGCGAGCGCTCCGGCCTCGAAGCACGCCTGCACCCGCGCCTTCAATTTCGCCAGCTCGTGAATATCGGCTGCACGCACATAAAACCGGCACGCGGCCTTTTCCGGCACAATGTTCGCCGCCAGCCCGCCGTCCGTAATAATACCGTGAATGCGCTCGCTCTGTTTGATGTGCTGCCGCAGCTGCGCGATGGTTTGATACGCCGTCACCACGGCATCCAGCGCATTCAGCCCGCGATAGGGCATCGCGGCGGCGTGCGCCGCGCGGCCGTAATACGTCGCCTCCACCTCCGAAATGGCAATGCAGGGCATGGTGGTGAGATCGAGATTGGACGGATGCATCATCATCGCGCCATCCGCGCCATCGAAAGCGCCGGCCCGCGCCATGATTTCCTTGCCGCCGAAACGCTCTTCCGCGGGCGTTCCCAGATAGCGAACACGGCCCGGCAACTTTGCGCCCAGCGCCGCCAGCGCCAGCGCCGCGCCCAAGCCGGATGTGGCAATGATGTTGTGGCCGCAGGCGTGGCCTACACCCGGCAGCGCATCGTATTCGGAGAGGATGGCGATCTCCGGTCCGCTCGTGCTTCCGAACTGCGAGACGTAAGCAGTTTCCAATCCAAAGGCGCCGCGCTGTACCGGCAGCTCGTGCGCCTCTACCGCCGTGGTGAGCCGTTCGGCCGCTTTGAATTCGTTCAGCGCCAGTTCCGGTTCCTGATGAATGGCGTGACTGAGCGACAGCAATTCGGCGGCCATCGCGTCCACGGCGGACGCAATATCTTTCTTCAGGGCTTCCAGTGACATTCCGGTTTCTCACATGGCGGGAAGCGATCATAGACAGTCCGGCGGCGCTTTGCGAATGTCGAGACCATGACAGAATTCGTGACAGCGCCGGACGGCGTTCGCATTGCCTGGGAGGCCGCGGGCGAGGGGCCGCCGGTGGTGCTGGTGCACGGCTTCGGCTCGAACCGGCTACAGAACTGGCGGGCGCCGGGCTGGTACGATGCATTGACGAGCGCGGGTTATTCCGTGATCGCACTCGACAATCGCGGCCATGGCGAGAGCGACAAGCCGCATGAGTCCACCGCCTATACCGAACAGCGGATGGCGGAGGATGTGGCGCTGGTGATGGATGCCGCGGGGCACCCAAGCGCTTTTGTGATAGGCTATTCAATGGGCGGCGCCATCGCGCTGCGGCTGGCATCCGCTTATCCGGAGCGGATGCAAGCGCTGGTGACCGGCGGCGTGGGTGAAACCTATTTCACGCGCGATCAGAACTGGCGCAATACGATTGCGGACGCAATCCTCGTGGACGATGTGGCGCAGCTTTCCCCGGTGCAGCGCATCTTCCGCGACTTCGCCGCGCAACCGGGCAAGGACCGCATTGCGCTTGCCGCCTGCATGCGCGCGCCGCGCTTCAATCTGGATCGCGAGGCACTTGCCGCCATCGCCGCGCCTAGTCTGGTGGTGTGCGGCGAAACCGACGATGTCTCCGGCCCGGCGCAGCCACTCGCGTCTGCACTGGGAAATTCCTGTGCGGTGACCGTCCCAAAACGCGACCATATGCTCACGGTCGGCGACAAGGTCTACAAACAGGCGGTGCTCGACTTTCTTCGCGCGCAGCAGGCATGAGCCTTCAACGGGTTGCCGGAGTTATCCTTGCCGGGGGAGCCGCAACACGCATTGGCGGCGAGAAGGCGTTGCTGCCGTTCGGCGGAGGCACGCTGCTCGACGCGGTAATCGAGCGGGTTGCACCGCAAGTTTCCCGTCTGACGCTCAATGTGCCGCAAACCAGCGCCGAAACATTTGCGGAACGCTACCGGGACTACCCGTTGCTGTTCGATCCAATTCCAGATCGTGCGGGACCGCTTGCGGGAGCGATCGCGGGCCTCGAATGGCTGCATACCGTTCCCGGCACGGAGTGGCTGGCGACGTTTCCCTGCGACACACCCTTCCTGCCGCGTGATCTTGTCGCTCAGCTGATGGCGCACGCCCGCCAGGCGCCGGTGTTTGCGCACGATGGGGAACGGCTGCATGGCATCTGCGCGATTTGGCCTGTGCGTTGTCTTGAGCCGCTGCGCAAAGGCGTGGAAGGAGGGCAATTGCGGAGTCTCCGTAGCGCGATGGAGGCGCTGGGTGGAAAGATATGCCTGATCCGCGCGGACAAACGCGCTTTCTTCAACGTGAACACGCGCGACGATCTCGCCTGCGCCGAGGAACTGGCGCGCTGCGGCGCTTTCAACAACGCTCCCCTCTCCCCCTCCGGGGGAGAGGGGCAGGGGTGAGTGGATTGCAGAAACCGGAGATCAGAACTCAGAAATCGGAGCGCATGCTGTTACGCGCTTCTGACTTCTGATTTCTGACTTCTGAATTCCCGAGGCCCCCCGCCCCCCGGGGGCCCGACCCCCCGGGGGGGGGGGGGGGGTTTTTGGGGGTGTTTTTTT
>JAICVV010000145.1 GCA_025935155.1 Alphaproteobacteria bacterium | reverse complement strand
CGGCGCCGATATTGGCATTGGCGCGAACCTGAACGGCGCGGTGCCCTTTCCCGCCGATAATGCCTGGAACACCGATATTTCGCAGGCAGAAACCGATCCCAATTCGGACAACCTGATCGCTTCCATCGGCCTCTCGACCGGGCTGCATCCCGACTTCGGAGCGGGCTATTACCAGCACAGCCTCATCGGCATCCCTTATGTGGTGGTGCCGGACTCGCAGATGTACGTGCCGATTCATCTGAAAGCCTACAAGGACGAAAGCGACAAGGGCCCGTATCCGGTGCCGATGGACGCGCCCATCGAAGGCATGCGCGACGATGGCAAGAATTTCGGTGGCGACCGGCACGTGCTGGTGATCGACCGCGATACCAATCGCCTGTATGAAATGGGCCGCGCTTTTCCGCGCGACGACATCAGCTGGCGCGCGGATGTGGGCGCCATTTTCCATCTGGATTCAGACAATGTGCGGCCCACTGCAAAACGCGGATGGACCAGTGCAGACGCGGCAGGCCTGCCGATCTTTCCGGGCCTGGTGCGGTACGATGAGGTGGCGGCAGGCGTTATTCCGCACGCGCTGCGCTTCACGGTGGCAAGCACGCGGCGCGCTTATGTGAAACCGGCCAACCACTGGGCGTCGGACAACGACGATCCCAATCTGCCCCCCATGGGCATGCGCGTGAGGCTGAAGGCAAGCTATCAAATCCCCGATAATTTCAGTCCGGAAACGAAAGTCATACTGCAGGCGCTGAAGACCTACGGCATGATGGTCGCCGACAATGGCAGCAACTGGTACATCTCCGGCGCGCCCGACGGCCGCTGGAACAACGATCACCTGGTGAGCGAATTGCGGCAGGTGACCGGCTCGGATTTCGAGGTTGTGAAAATGGGCAAAATCTACCACCCATAGGGTGGTGCTAAAGTCCGAAGGGCCATGTTTCCGGCATGGCGCGCGCGTGCTCGGGACCGAGCGGTGTGACGGCACGCGTTTCGTCGAACCAGACATACGCATCGAACTGCTCAGCCAAGACCGCCTTGAAGTAGTGGCTCAGATATTCGGTGTCTGGACGATAGACCACGCCGATGGCGCGTTCGGTGCGCGGCTGCGACAGCACCTCGCGCAAATCGGCGCGCGCATGCGGCCGCCAGTCGGTCAGTGAGCGCGGAAGCCCGGCGTCGCGGAACAGCCGCTCGTAGCTGTCGTCGCGCGCAGGCAGCACGGTTTTGACGCGCATGGGCTCATCCCAGTCGTCCGCCGCGGCCACCGTGCCGCGATCGGTGCCGAAACCGATAGCGACGGCACCGTCGCCAAAGGCCGTGCGGCACAATTCACCGATGTTGAATTCGCCTTCCCAGCCCATGCTGGTCGCGGCCGCATTGCCGATGTGCGAATTGTGCGCCCAGATAACGGCTTTCGCATCGGTGCGTGCGCTCATTAGGTGCTGCAACGTGTCGAACATGTGGCGGTCGCGCAGGTTCCAGGATTCGCGCGAACTTTCATACATGATGCGATAGTACTGCTCCGCGGCCCGTACGATACGCGCGTTCTGCGCCGCATCGAAGAAGGCTTCGCCGTCGTGGCGAATGCGGTCCAGTCGTGAGTTCAGCAGATCCTGCAATTGGGCCACCACTTCCGGCTCGCATGGCTTGCGGCCATAGAGCACGGCACGGCCATAGCGCGCCGGCTCGTCCTGCCATGGTGTGAGGCAGCCGTAGCGGCGCCGCGCCTCCTTCGCCCCTTCCGGGTCGTTCTTGTCGAGATAGGCGAGCACGGCAGCGATGGAACTGCCAAGGCTGTAGATGTCGAGACCTCGGAATTCGGCGCGTTGGTTCGATGCCAGTTTTTCATTGTGCGCGCGCAGCCAGAGCACGAAATCGTGCACCTCGACATTGCGCCACATCCAGGTCGGGAAGCGTACAAATGCCTGCTGCTCAGATGGCTCCGGCGATCTGTGACGGACGAAGCGATCGATGCGCGCGGCATCCGGCCAGTCCGCTTCCACCGCAATGATATTGAAGCCGTGCCGCTCGATCAGCGCGCGGGAGATGGCGGCGCGGGCGCGATAGAACTCCGATGTGCCGTGCGTCGCTTCGCCAAGCAGCACCACTTTCGCATCGCCGAAGCGCTCGAACGTGGGGCCGAAGTCTGCGCTGTCTGGTGCGCCCAGCGGCTCGCCATAGTGCTTCAGCAGATCGACGGTATGCCGGATATCCGGCCGCACTTTCTCCAGCAAGGCCATAGTTGGAGAACGCGGCCGCGAACGCCACAGTTCCGCCTTCGCTTAGCCGGCGTGCTTTTGCTCCAGCGCAACCAGCAGTTCTGACGCAAAGGTGGCCAGCGTGTCGTCACGCGCGCCCATGATAACGATGCGGTCGCCAGGCTGCGCAAGGTCCATCAATCTCTCGCCGCACTCGGCACGCGTGGCGAACGCCTGCGCCTTACCTCCGGATTCGCGCACGCCTCTCGCGACATCTTCGCTGCCGGCGCCGCGATCGGTTGTGCCGCCATAATAGACCGGCTCCGGCATGATGAGGACGTCTTCTGGTGCGAGATTTCTGGCGAACACCTCGATGAATTCTGCCTTCATCTTCTTTAATGGGCCGAAACCGTGCGGTTGAAACAGGATCAGCAGCCGTCCGGGAAAGGCGTGCAAGGTGGCAAGCGTGGCGGCGATCTTGTCAGGATTGTGCGCGAAATCGTCAATCACCGTGATGCCATTTGCCGTGCCGACGATTTCCAGCCGCCGCCGGATGCCGGTAAAGCGCGACAGCGCATCGGCAGCATCCTGCAAGGGAATATCGAGAGCTTTCGCCACGGCCAGCGCCGCCAACGCGTTGTAAATGTTGTGTGTCCCCGGCACTTGCAGATTTACGCGGAGCCGGCTCTCCCCCCGCGCAGCGGGGGGAGTACCGCCGAAGGCGGGGCGGGGGGCGGCAGCTCTCGCCCCCTCCACCATGCTTCGCGAACACGCTCTCGCGTGCTTCGCTTGCATGGTCCCCCTCCCCCGCTTTGCGGGGGAGGAACCTGCGTGCTTCCTCCGGCCGAAAATCAAATCGAAGGCGATTGCACCTGGCGCGAAATGGAGATTTTGGGCCAGCAAATCGGCTTTGGGATTTGCAAGGCTGTAGGCGATTGCCTGTGCGGCATGGGGGATGAGCGCGGCGGTTTCCGCATTGTCGAGGTTGAGAACGGCAATGCGCGATTTGGAAACGAAGTCGCGGAACAGCGCGCGCAATTCGTCCATTGTCTTGTGGTCGAGCGAGATGTTGTTCACCACCGCGATGTGCGGCGTGTAGCGGGCGATCGACCCGTCGCTTTCGTCCACTTCGCTGACGAACATATCGCTTTCGCCTACCCGAGCGCTGGCGAATGGCGCATCGGTACTCACGAAGTTTTTCATCACAGCGCCATTCATGATGGTAGGGTCGCGGCCGAGGTTTGTCAGCATCCAGCCGATCATGCCGGTGACGGTCGACTTGCCACTGGTTCCGGCTACGCCAATGCTGAGCGGTACGGTGTTGAACAGCTGCGCCAGCAGTTCCGCCCGCGTGACTAGCGGGGCACCAATTTTTCGCGCCGCCACGACGTCGGGCACATTTTCTTCTACCGCAGCCGAGATCACAATAGTTTGCTCAGCGCTGATGACGCCGGAGCCGTCCTGGGGAAAAAGCGCAACGCCGCGGCTCTTGAGAAATTCAAACTTTGCCGCGGTGCGGCCCTGATCGAGCGCCCGGTCGGAGCCCGATACGGTCGCACCATGCCCGCGCAAAATCAGGGCCAGCGGCAGCATTCCGCTGCCGCCAATGCCGCAGAAGAAGTATGGCTTCGATATGTCCATTCGTGCAGGCTATAAAGCGGGTGCCGACTCGAAGCCAGCAATGTTGCGTCGAGATCAGATGACGTTTTTCACGCGGAGCCGCGGAGACGCGGAGCGGAATTGTCCAACCCGGAAGGCCTCGGTCGTTGGCCGGCATGAGTCGGCTTTGCCGATTGCCTCTGCGCCTCCGCGTCTCCGCGTGAAAATGCTCTGGACCGTCAATGCCGAACGATAAGAGGAAGATCGGCATCGTTGCACCAGCGTCGCGGATCGATGAGCGCACCGCCGAGCGGGTGCAGGCGGTTGCGCAAGAATCGTTCGGCGGGCGCGTTGACCTGATTTTTCATCCGCAATGTTTTCTTAGCTGGGGACACTTCGCTGGCGAGGATGCCGCGCGCGCCGATGCCTTCGTAGAGGTGGCGAACGACGCCCGCTTCGACGCGCTGTGGTGGGCACGCGGCGGCTACGGCGCAAACCGAATCGCGGAAGCAGTGTTGCCCCGGCTGACTGACAGCGCGCGAAACAAACTTTATCTTGGTTACAGCGATGCTGGTTTTCTACTCGCGGGCCTCTACAAAGCGGGATTCCGCGTGGCGCATGGGCCGGTGGCGCGCGACATCGAGCGCGAGGGCGGGGCGGACGCTATCGAACGGACGCTGCGGTTCCTGATTGGCACACCGGCGGCAGGCGATCTCGAGCCGTCGGTGAACGCGGGCAAGCCGTTGGCCGCCTTCAATCTCACCATTCTTTCACACCTGATCGGCACGCCGTTCGAGCCCGACCTTAGGGGCCACATCCTGCTGATCGAAGATGTTTCCGAGCCGATGTATGCGGTGGATCGGGCGATGTTCCACATCACATCCAGCCCGAATATCCGCAAAGTGGGCGGCCTCAAACTTGGGCGGATCAGCGACGTGCCGCCGAACGATCCGGATTTCGCTCAAACCGAAGAGGAGGTTGTGCGCCACTGGTGCGAATCCAGCGGCATCCCGTATCTTGGCCGCGCCGATATCGGCCACGATGTGGACAACAAGATCGTGCCGTTTGGGCGATAGAGCAGCTAATCGCGGCGCTCACCTTTCTTCACATCGTCATCGCCCGGTCGCGAGCTTTTCTCGCGACCGATCCGGGTGATCCACTTCCCTGAAATGGGTCGCCCGGACCGCGCTGTTCCGCGCGACCGGGCGATGACGATAGTAAGGTGAAGAGCTACTGTCCCAGATTGTCGGTGCGGCGAATGAAGCTGGCGGCATCGTCGTGCAGCTGTTTCAGCGACGCCTCGTTGGCATACACCATGTGGCCGGACTGGTAATAATGGTACTCGATGTTCCGCTGCAGCGACTGCGGAATCTGCAGGTGCCGCATTTCGTAGACCCCTTCGTAGTATGGCGTGGCGAGATCGAAATAGCCGCCCGTCAGCAGAACCTTCAGCTTGGGATTGTATTTCATGGCCGTTGAAAGGTCCGGTATCACGTTGGTCGATACCGGCAGCGGCATGGGCGCGCCCGGCGGCTGGTGCTGGAAGTCCCAGTGCCGCCAAACCTCTATTTCCGGCCTGTACTGTTTGCCAAAGCCGTATTTCAGGTCCTTGCGCACATAGTCGTTGAAGGCGCTGACATAGGCGGAGCTGATGGAGGCGGATTGCGGATCGTACTCCGCCTGCTTCTCCAGCGGGTCCATGGTGGGGCCTGAAAAGCGGGTATCGAGTCGGCCGGTCGTCAGGTCGAGATTGCCCTGGAGGTTCTGCTCGAACATCCCGCCATCCACGCGCAGATCGGCCCGTAGCAGATACCAGACGGGCAACCCGGTGTACTGATGCAGCCGGTTGGCGATCGCCAGCTTCTGCTTCGAGTTCAGCGCTGCGCCGGCCTGTAGCGCCTGCGAATAATCGCCCATCGCGAAGTGCTGCACCTCGCCGAGGAATTTCCCCAAATCCGGCGGCCGCTTGCCCGGGAGCCGGTTGTGATACCAGGCGGTTGCGGCATAGGTGGGAAGCGCCAGCATGTAAGGCTGAT
>JAICVV010000131.1 GCA_025935155.1 Alphaproteobacteria bacterium | reverse complement strand
TTCTCGATGCCAACAGCAGCCCTCTCGTGGACGATTTTCTCGAGGTCTGGGTTGCGGGAAAATTTGTTCTGAAGGGAGCGGCTGCCGCACCCTACGACTGGAAAATCCATCACCTTGCGCAGGCCGCCGCAGTAGGCCACCCATTTGAGGGGTACCTCGGCTGGCTGTATCCCCCAGTGTTTCTGGTGATCGCTGCGGCGCTTGCGATGCTTCCATATGGGTACGCCTTTGTACTGTGGGTGGGAGGAACCTGCGCCTTTTACGCGCCGGTAATCGGCAGGATTGCGCGGACGGGCTGGGCAGCGGTTGTGGCGCTCGCCTCCCCCGCGGCTCTCGCGACCCTATTTGCCGGCCAGAACGGTTTTTTGAGCGGAGCACTGATTGGAGCCACCCTGCTGTTCCTGGAAGCGCAACCGATCGCCGCCGGGATATTCCTTGGATTGCTCACCTACAAGCCGCAACTGGGCATCCTGTTTCCTTTCATCCTGTTGAGCGACAGACGATGGAAGTGCCTTGCCTCCGCGTGTGTGACGGCAACGCTGTGTCTGCTCATTCCATACATTCTGTTCGGGATCGGGCCATACGCGGCATTCGTTCGCTTTCTGCCGATGACGGAAAGCACCGTTCTTGCCAGCGGTCTGGCGGGATGGAACAAGCTGCAGACGGTTTACGGCCTGGTAAAATCGATTGGCGGCAGCAACGCGCTTGCCTGGGAATTGCAGGCCACGGCCGCATTTACTGCCGCTTGCGGCATCGCGTGGATGTGGCGGATGCGGCGTGTATCCTACGCGCTGAAGGCGGCGGCCCTTTCAGCGGGCGTGTTGGCAGCCACGCCTTACCTGTACCCTTACGATCTTCCGATTCTCGCCGTACCGCTTGCATTTCTTTTCCGCGACCGGCCGTTCGACCCTATCGAGTGGGCGGGATTCGCCGTGTTGGCGCTGGTCCTATCAAGTTATTTCGTTCTCGTGCTGCCAGTCGGGCCAGTTCTGCTTCTGACAATGGCGTGCATGATTGGCCGGCGTGTCAGACACACCAGATCCGCGCTCGTTCGCTATGCGTCATCGGCCGTTGTGACCCCGCCAAACCAATCCTCTCAATACACGTGACTTAAGCCTTCCTTTACGACACAGCGGCTAAGTTCGCGGCGGATTTGGAGAAGGCAAGCCACGATGCGCCGCGTACTCACACCAGCTCTGATTTTCACGATCATGGCCACCGCATCGGCGGGGGCGCCGGCAGCCAGTCCGCAGCACAAGAGCGCTCAGCCCGTGTTGCGCGCTGCAACAGGCATTGGAGTTGCTGCATCGGCGAAGAAACCTGCTGCCCACGCCGCCGCTCCGGCCGTAAGCTCCAAGCAGACGGTGGCGAAAGCGAAAAGTCCGGCTCCGCACGCCGCGGTCGCAACGATCAAGCCCACGCCGGCGGTTCACAAAAAAGCTGTTTTCCACAAGGTCGCAATCAGAACGCATCGCACGCGAAAGCATGTCGCTATGCGAAGGCCCGGCACAGCGATTTCCATTCCGATGGATGAAGTGCGCGTCGTCGCGTTTTCACAGCCTGTCCAGACTGTGTATGTTGGCAACCCGTTGATCGCAGACGTGACGATGATCGATTCCAGGCACGCCTTCCTGCTCGGAAAGGGGTTCGGCGCCACCAACATCGTCGCTCTCAATTCCGACGGAAAGCAGGTGGTGAACGATACCGTGAGCGTCTTTGGCCACACGGGAAATCTGGTTATTCTGCATCGCGGCGCCGCCCAGGCGACGTATGCGTGTGCCGGCTCGCGCTGCGAAATCGCGCCGACCCCCGGTGACGACAAAGATTATTACAGCAGCCGCATGGGACAGCTGGCCGATCATCAGGATGCCGGCATGAAGGCCGCAGCCGCCGGGCGTTAGAGCCAGACTACTCTCGGGGGACCGGATGGGCAGTGTGTCGGACAAGAATTTCCGGCAGCTCATGGTTGGCTGCGCATTAGACATCCAGCGAACCTTTCTCGAGCACGTGCCGTTCTACCTGACCGCCCTGTTTTTCGGGGCGGCAACGGTGGTCATCAGCTCCGTCTATCGGGTTCCAATCCCTTTCGACGCCATCGATTCTTTTCCAACGCTTGCGCTTGAGTTTCTGGCACTGGGACTTTTGCTCGGTGCATTGGTCAAACTTGTCCGGCTCTACAAAGAAGGAAAGCCTGACAACCCGTTGCTATCGATTTGCAAATGGATGCTGCAAAGCATCGCCGGCCGCCTCGGAAACATCATGCACACCACAATTCCGATGGTGCCGCTCGCCATCTCGTTCTATGTGTTGAAAGACGAGATTCCCGCTCTCCATCCCTTTTCGTGGGATCGGACATTCATGGAATGGGGCCGGTGGCTCAGCTTCGGTGATATGCCTTGGCGCGTGTTGCAACCGCTTGTCGGCTATCCTTTTGTGACAGTCATGCTGAACATTGTTTATGAGGCGTGGTTTCCGGTGATGTTTGGCTGCTTTGCGTGGCAGGCATTCTCGTCTCGCAGCAGCGCAGTACGAAGCCAATATCTGCTCGCCTTCGCGTTTTGCTGGTTTTTGGCCGGAAATGTCCTTGCCACCGTCTTTTCGTCGGCAGGGCCCTGCTTCTATGGGTACTTCGTACCGGGACCTGATCCCTATGCGGCGCAGATGGCGTATTTGCGCCACGTCAGCGAAAGCTGGCCGGTATGGTCTGTCGGAATTCAGGATTCGCTATTGGCGGCATATAAGACCGGACAGGGGCAGATCAGCGGCATTTCGGCAATGCCCAGCATGCACGTGACGATCGCTACGCTGATGGCACTGCTGGGATGGCACGTGAACCGGCGGGCGGGGATCCTTTTCACCATATTCGCAGGACTGATATTTGTGGGTTCAATTGCGCTTGCGTGGCACTATGCAGTGGACGGACTGGCTGGAATTGTGCTTGCGATTGCATTCTGGCTTGCCGCTGGAAAAATGACCGCAGCCTGGAGTGCATACTGCGCCAGGCCCGTTCGTATAGCTACTCCGGTGGGCGCGCCTGTTCTCGAATAGTCACGAGCTCGCGCCGGAACGGCACAGTCCATAGAAGATCATGATCGAGAGCGCCGGTTCACTTCGCTTGCTGTGCAACATTCCGGCTGCAGGCAGGAGCTGGCCGGCAGAGATCGCGAAACCGTCAATCAGTAGATCCCGGGAAGAAGGCGGGCAGTTCGGTTCTCATATGCTGAGTATTCCGGAAACGTCTCCGCCAAAACCTTCTCTTCGCAGTGCATGCGATACAGCTGACAGCCGATCTGTATCGCCAGCAGCAAAAGTGCCAAGGGCGAAATGAACTGTATCGCGCTGCCGACGATTGCCAGTTCTTCTCCAACATAAAGCGGATGCCGCAATGCCGAGTACGGGCCATCTGTCACGAGCTGGCGCGCCTCCGCCACAAGGCTGAACGAGCGCCCCAGCCACAGGATGGAATAACAGGCAAAGAGAGTGCCGCCAAAGATAAGAGCTGCCGAAGCCGCCAGCCAGAACGGGGACAGGCGGGCTGGCGGCAGGAACACAAAGCTGACGCTAAGAAACGTCCCGACAATAGCGGCCAGCCGCGGGGCGATCCCCTGCGCGCTCTTCTGCGGGGGACGCCGGAAGAGCAGAAGCCCGATTGCAAAAGACGAGAACAGCATCAGGCCGACCTTGGACAACAGAAACAGACAGGCCGGCAGGTCCGGTTTCACCAGGAAGCGATCGGCAGCATCGCCGATAACCTGGATGCACACGCTCATGCCGAACGCATACCAGAGGATCAGGGGCACGGCGGCGGCGAGATCGTAGACCTTGCTACCTTTCCGGACGGATCGGATGAACGCGATTGTGGGCGACGAGGCCGTCGCGGCAGCGGGCATTGTCATCCCCACATGCTGACCCATTCCAGGTTAAGGAAGTGTCCGAAACGCCGCGCTCAATTTAAGGAAGGCGCGCCCTGCTCCGCACGCGCATCAATCCTTCCTGCGCCACAGAGGCCACCAATCGTCCATCCTGTGCATAGACCAGGCCGCGGCTGAAGCCCCGCGCGCCCGAAGCGCTTGGGCTGTCCAGCACATAGAGCAGCCATTCATCGATCCGGAAGCGGCGATGAAACCACATGGCGTGATCGATGCTGGCAACCTGGAGCTCGCCGGAAAACCAGCCGATTCCGTGCGGTAGCATCGCCGTATCGATCAACGTCATGTCGGAGGCATAGGCGAGCACGCTTTGCTGCAGCGCCAGGTCGTCGGGCAAAGGGCCCCTGGCGCGGACCCAGATAGACTGTTGTGGGGGGCGCTTCTCGGGATCGAAGAGATCGCCACGAGCGACCGGCCTGAGTTCGATGGGACCCTTTCGCAAGAAGTTCTCACGAAGGGCTTCCGGAACCCGGCCGGCGACTTCGCGGCGAAATGCATCGTCTGACGGCAACTCCTCCGGAGGCGGTACATCGGTCGGGGGAGGAACCTCATGTTCGAGGCCTGTCTCCTCCGCCTGAAAGGATGCGGCCATATGGAAAATCTGCCGGCCGTGCTGGATGGCCACGACTCGCCGCGAGCTGAAGCTCTTTCCGTCGCGGCTTCTGTCCACCTGGTAAAGAATTGGCACCTTCGGATCGCCCGGCAGCAGAAAGTAAGCGTGCAGCGAATGACAAATGCGCCCTTCGATTGTCCGATTCGCAGCAACCAGGGCTTGTGCCAGAACCTGTCCGCCAAACACGCGCTGCGAACGGCCCCGGGGACTACCCCCCCGGAAAACATTGACTTCGATCGTCTCCAAATCCAGCAAACCCAACAAGGCTTGCAACGGAGAGGATGCGGACTCGGCTTCGGACATGCCTTCCCCTTAGGTGACGCCCAAGGCTCGGCGCAACGGCGGCTGTTAACTTTATGTTGCAGTGAGGTCACAGGGGGCGTCGTTATCGGCTTTCCGCAGTCCTTTTTCTCTACTTTACGGTTCTTTTCCCCTATATCGGGCGTGATCGGGTGGATGCGGCGGGGTTTCCAAAAATCCGCAATTTGCAGAGAGGGTGAAATGAACATTCGTACAATCGCTCTGGGGGGCCTTGCAGCGCTGGCGCTATGTGGCCCTGCCGCGGCGAGCGATGCGTCGGGCTGGTACCTGGGTTTGGGCGTCGGCTGGGATCGCCTGGGGAACATCGATACGGAATTCGACCCAAGCGGGCTCCATCAGAAGCTAGGAAGCGACAACAGCGCGTTCCTGTCCGGCAGCTTCGGTTATCGCTTTACCGGCGGCTTCCGCGCTGAAGCGGAAATCGCATGGTCGAAGCACGACCTCAACGGCACCGATCTACTCTTCACGGGCACAAGCGTCGGCGGACATGTCAGCAACCTTACGGGGTTCCTGAACGGCGTTTATGACTGGCACATTCTGCCACGCTGGGATGTTTCCCTGGGCGGCGGCGCCGGCATTGGCAGCGTTGACTACACCGCCAACACTGCGGGCGGTTTCACCTTCGCCGATGGCACGCACACCGGATTCGGCTGGCAAGGCATTGCCGGTCTCGCCTATTCCATCAGCGACAATCTCGATCTGAATTTCGATTGGCGGTACCGCTCGATCTCCATCAACAAGAGCTTCGGCACTTCGTTCGCTTCTGGTGGCGTGCCCCAAAGCGCGCATTTGAAAGAAGACAACGAAGAAATCTTTATGGTCGGTTTGCGGTGGTATTTCGAATCGGCTCCTCCGCCACCGCCGCCTCCTCCGCCACCGCCGCCTCCGCCGCCGCCCCCACCGCCGCCGCCTCCTCCTCCGCCGGTGAAGACATTCATCGTCTTCTTCGACTTCAACCAGTCGAACCTGACGGCAGAAGCGCAGGCCGTGGTGACCGAAGCGGTGAATACGGCCAAGAGCCAGGGCGCAGTGCGCATCTTGGTGACGGGCCACACCGATACAGTCGGTTCACACAGCTACAACCAGGGCCTCTCGGAACGCCGCGCGGCTTCCGTGAAAGAGGAAATGGTTCATCAGGGCATGAATGGCGGCGACATCGAGACCGTCGGTAAAAGCTTCGACGATCCGCTGGTGCCGACCGGACCGGGCGTGCGCGAGCCGCAGAACCGGCGCGCTGTGATCGATCTGGGTGCGGGAAGCGGCCAGTAACCTGCTTCTCCCCAGCAATAAAAAGGGCGGGCTTCGGCCCGCCTTTTTCTTTTCCGGTATTCTCCGCTCCCCTTGTTATCAGCCGGAGCGACGATGCCGCCGGCGATGAATCGTGATTGT
>JAICVV010000051.1 GCA_025935155.1 Alphaproteobacteria bacterium | reverse complement strand
GTCATTCTGTCGAAAGATAAGAACGGGCGTAGACGGATCGATTGCGGCGCGCGGGCCGTGCCGTAGCTCCGCGGTACTGAAACCCAGCCCGGGAATGCGCAGCGCCTCCGTGATTTTGAGGGCAGTTTCCCGCGCCGGGCCGAAGCTGTAGCCGCGCCCCGCCGCAAACGCGGCCGGTGCTTCGGTGAGCGCCTCCCGCCAGTCGCGCCAGTCGCAGGCAAGCGCTTTGCGGAAGCGCGAAGGCAGCCGCCGCAACGCATCCGACAAATCGTCGTCGCTGGACAGTGCCGCTACCAGCAGCGCTCCGGCCATCATGGATAGCGCGACGGTTTTCGTCGCCGCCACGGCGTGCTCCCGCCCGGCACGGATTGGCAGCACCAGCTCGGATGCTTCTGCGGCAGGCGAAGCTTCGTCGTTGAGGATGGCAAGCGTCAGCGCGCCCAACTCGCGCGCCGCTTCGGTTGCCGTCACAAGATCGGGGCTGCGTCCGGATTGCGAGATGACAATGAACAGGGCGCCGCGCATGTCCGGCCTCACGTCGTAGGCGGTGAACACCGATGGCGCGGCAGCGGATGTGATTAGGCCGAGCTTTGTCTCGAACAGATACCGCAGATACACGCCAACATGGCCGGAACTGCCTCGTCCGCACAGCACGACAAAACGCGGACCATATCCGGTAATCCGCTGCGTGAGACTTGCGATCGTGTCCGAACTGGACAGCAGCCGCTCGGCGCCGTCCGGGATTTCTGCAATTTCCTGCGCCATGGCGCTTTGCGGTTGCTCAGCCATGATGCGGGATTATGTCCGCGATTGCCGAACGCAGGTTCCCCTCGTGCCGCGCGAGCGCCGCTGACGCTGTCGCTTCGTCTGCACCAAGGCCAAGCAGCACGGCGAGTTTCAGATCGCCATCCGCCTGCTCCACAAAACGCGCCCCCTCTTCTTCGTTGCAGCCCACAATCTCGCGCACAATCGCTTCGGCGCGGTGGCGCAACTTCGCGTTCGTCGCGCGCATTTGCACCATCAACCCGCGATACACGCGGCCCAGCTTCACCATCAGCGCAGTCGAAAAGAGGTTCAGCACGATTTTCTGCGCCGTGCCCGCTTTCATGCGGGTGGAACCGGCGATCGCTTCTGCGCCGGTTTTCACGAGGAGCGGATGCTTCGCCACTTTGAGCAGAGGCGCACCGGGATTGCTGGTGACAGCGATGGTGACAGCGCCCGCTTCGCGCGCCGCGCGCAACGCTCCGATGGTGTACGGTGTGGTGCCGCTGGCTGCGACGCCGATAACAACATCGTTCGCTCCAACATGCGCTTGCCGGATTGCGCGGGCTCCATTCTCCTCGCTGTCCTCGGCGCCTTCCACGCTGTGCACCAGCGCATCGAATCCGCCCGCCATCAGGAACAGCACCCGTTCCGATGGCCAGTCGAAGGTGGGCGGAAGCTCCGTTCCATCCTGCACGCCGATGCGGCCCGAAGTGCCGGCGCCCGCGTAAACCAAACGGCCGCTATGCCCCAGCACCCGCGCTGCATCCTCTGCTGCGGCGGCAATATCGCTGAGCACGGGCCGGACCGCCGCAACCGCGGCAAGCTGGCCTTCGTACATCGCCGCCAGCATGTCCTTGATGGGCCAGCTATCGAGATCGACATAACGGGCGCTGACCCGCTCGGTCAGCATCCGCACATTGTTTTCGGGTTTCGTCATGCTTCCGACCATTGGGCCGCTTCGCTGCTTGAAATAGAGTAAACCTCAGTTCGATCCGGCGGAACGCGCCCATGATTCAGAAAGATAACGTTCAACAGGCTATTATCGCCGAACGGATCTTCGACGGCTTCCGATGGCATGACCGCGCGGCGGTGCTGATGGAACGCGGCCGGGTGGTCGAACTCTGCGCGGCCGAGGCGGTTCCGCCGCATTGCAAAATCCACACGCTTCCGGCTGCTGCCGTTCTTGTGCCCGGGTTCATCGATTTGCAGGTGAATGGCGGGGGCGGCGTGCTGCTGAACGATGCGCCCACGCCGGATACGATGCGGGCGATTGCGCGCGCGCACCGCCGCTTCGGCACCACCGCGCTGCTTCCCACATTCATCACGGACACGCGCGAGAAGGCCATCGCGGCCATTGCGGCGGCGAAGGAAGCAGCCGGCAGCGATGGCGTGCTCGGTCTGCACCTGGAAGGGCCGTTTCTCAATTCCGCGCGCGCGGGTGTTCACCGGAAAAGCCACATCGCGCAAGCCGGAATGAACGATCTGGATTGGTTGTTCCCGCTGGCCGATGCTGGACACTCGATGATCACACTCGCGCCGGAATGCGTGCCGCCGGGATTCATTCGCGCGCTGGCCTCGCGTGGCATTCGTGTCTCAGCCGGTCACAGCGAGGCGACCGCAGAAATAATGCACCATGCCGTTGGCGAAGGCCTCACCGGCGTCACGCACCTCTTTAATGCCATGCCACCGTTTTCGGGCCGTGCGCCGGGAATTGCCGGCACCGCGCTAGCGGAGTCACGCCTGATTGCCGGAATTATTATAGATGGGCTGCATGTCGATCCCGTGTCGGTGTGCGCGGCATTCGCCGCCAAAGGCGCGGATGGGATTGCGCTCGTCACCGACGCCATGCCGACGGTTGGCGCAGGCTCTCCTCAATTCAATTTGCTGGGCACGAATATCATGTTGCGCAACGGACGCCTTGCGACAGAGGACGGCACACTCGCCGGCGCGCACCTCGATATGGAATCTGCGGTGCGCAACGCGGTTCAGATCGCGCGTATCCCGCTGCAAGACGCGCTGATCTCTGCCTCGCGGACACCGGCGCGCTTTCTGGGCCTCGAACACGAGCGCGGTGTCCTTGGCACCGGCGCCCGCGCCGATCTGGTGGCTCTATCGGACGATCTGCACGCTCTGAGGACGTGGATCGCGGGCGAGCGTGTAGACGTGCGCTGATCAGGCGGTTTCGTGGGCCTCCAACACGGCGACCGTCGCCGTGCGGTCGAGCTTGCCCCAACCCACCACCGCGCCTTTCAACGCACTGAAGATCGAGCGGACCACCACATAATACATCAGCTGCCGGTATCCGAAGCGCTGCAATGGCAGACTTAGCAGCAGGCGTTTCTGCTCTTTTCCTTCCACCAGGAATCCAAAACCGGCTGCCGCCATGTCGAGCACCACGAACAGTCCGTAATAGATTCCGACCTTGATCAGACTGTCGTTGTTGAATTCGGCGCCATGTTCCAGATATGCGGCGCCCTGCCATGTCAGCTGCCACAGCAACATGAGGTCGGCCACGGGCGCGAGCGCGGTCAGCACGATCTGGAATAACCAGACTTGCGGCAGTGCCACGAGCCCCAGCGCGCCGTAGCGGCCGCGGAACATCAGCCCGCGGTATTTCCACAGGCACTGCAGGGTGCCGTAAGCCCAGCGGAAGCGCTGACGCGCCAGCCCGCGGAAAGTGGTCGGCGCTTCTGTCCAGGCAACCGCGGAACTGTCGAACAGCACACGATAACCCGCGCGCTGTAGGGCGATGGTGAGGTCCTGATCTTCGGCCACTGTGTCGCTCGGGAAACCGCCGAGCTGCTCGACAGCATGCCGCCGCCACGCGCCGATGGCGCCGGGCACTACGGTGAGCGTGCCCAACGCCGCCAGCGCGCGCCGTTCCAGATTCTGCGCCCCGATATATTCTAGCGCCTGCCAATGCGTGATCATGTTGATGCGGTTGCCGACCTTGGCGTTACCCGCCACGGCGCCGATTTCCGGATCGGTAAACCAGCGCACCAGCCGCGCAATGGCATCGCGCCTGAAAATGGTGTCCGCATCCAGTGCCACGACCACATCGCCCTGCGCCCGCGAGAGGCCCACATTCAGCGCGTGCGCCTTGCCGGCGTTGGGGATGCTCAACAGGGTCACGCGCGGCTCGTCCGCAAAATTCGCGGTGAGGACGCCGAAGGTGTCATCCTTCGAGCCGTCATCCACTACAATGACTTCCAGATTGCGATGGGTGCTTTCCAGAATGCGCCGCACGGACCGCGCGATCACGCGTTCTTCGTTGTACGCGGGAATGACAACGGACACGCACAGGCCGCCGGAAAGCGGCGGCGCTTTGGCCTGCCTTCCTTCATTGTGCAAATTGCGCAATGCCAGGATCACCAGGAACAGCACGCGTCCGATGCCGAGCCAGATGGCCAGCAGGAAGGCCCAGTGCAGCAGCCGCCCGAATTTGGACAGGACGTAAAACACCACCCGGTCGGCAAACAATGACATATTGCCGGCGAGCGGCGGCATCGCCTGATCGCGGGTAAAACCGACCAGCGCGGAAACCGGCACGAAACGATAGCCCTGCGCCCGCAGCTTCTCGATGACAATGGGAAGCGCCTCGACCGTCTGCTCGCGGTCCCCGCCGGCATCGTGGAACAGGATGATGTTGCGCGGGGAGTTGGGCTTTGCTTCGTGCACCTGCTTCAGTGCGCTGGCGACGATCTTGTCCACCCCCGGCAATTCCCAGTCCACCGGGTCGACGTGCTCGCCAACCGTGATGTAACCCAGATCCTGCGCCACCTGCACCGGTACGATCTGGTCCTCGTCAGTCGGTTCGGCGTCGCCCAGATAGGGCGGACGGAAGAGGCGCATGGAGCGGCCGGTGAGTGCCTGGAACAGCCGCTGCGTCGCGTTCAGCTCCAGTTCGACAACGCGATCCGGCGTTTCCGAAAGATTCGGGTGCGTGAAGGTGTGATTTCCCACCTCGTGGCCTTCATCCACCATCTGCTGCACGAGTTCCGGATATGCCTCCGCGTTGCTGCCGATGACGAAGAAGGTCGCCGGCACGTGCTCCGTGCGCAGAATATCCAGGATGGCGGGCGTCCATTCCGGGTCGGGGCCGTCGTCGAAGGTGAGCGCAACCGTTTTCTTGGCGGCGCCGAACTGCCGGATCACATAGCCGGTCGGCAGCTTCGTATAGGTCTCGTCCTCGATATCGCCCGTGGCTTTTTCAGTTTCAAACGTGCGCGCGCCGGATTGCGGCTGCGCTTCCACGCGCAACAGCTCGCCCGCGCCTTCGAAATCGATGTCTTCGATAATGGGGATATTTCGCAACGCAGTGGGTGCAGGAGAATCGTAAGGCCGCCCGACCACCGACCAGATGGAGGGGTCTTCACTCCCCAGGCGCCACACCGCATAACCGGCAGGCTTGTAGATGTCGGCCGCGTGAATCTGGTTGTACGCCGTTACGCCATCCAGCAGCCACACATCGTGGCGCGTATTGTCTTCCTCCACATAAGAGAAGTGCGGGTTGTTGGTCTGCGGATCGAACTGGACAGTGGCGTCCGAGTCGTTCGCCGCAATGACTGCTTCCTCGAACGAGAGGCTGTCTACATCGTCCGAGTTCCAGTCATAGGCGTAGCTGCCGAGCGCCACGATGGTGCGATCCGGCGACAGCACCTCCATGCGTTTGTCGAGCAGATTCTCGAACCACGTCTGGCCGGCGATGCTTCCCGGCGCGCCGTGCGAGGCGTGCTCGTCATACGCCATCAGCATGGTGTAATCGACATCGCGGGCGAAGTCCGCGAAGGGCCATTTGTCGTTGGCGAAGGGTGCTGCTACGGCGACCGTCCAGCCATGGCGCGCGAAAGATGTGCGCAGTTCCTTCAGGAACAGCCCAAGGTCCGGTAGCGAAGCATCGGGCAGAGATTCAAAGTCCACCACAACGCCCTGCAGCTTGCGCATCGCGATATAAGAGGAGATCTGGCCGATCAATTGTGTGCGGCGTGCCGGATCGGCGAGCAGGGCCGCCATGCCGGGGCCATCCCATTTGCCGAGCGTGGAGTTCTGGATGACGGGCAGAATCGCGATCTTTGGCCGTTTGCGGATCAGCAGATCAACTTTCTTGCTGTAGGCGTCCTTCAGTGTGAGGTTCGGCCCCTGCAAGCTCAGCCAGGTCGGCACCACCCAGTCCAGCGTCGGCAACGCAACCCGCAAAGAGTCATAAGCGGACGGTTCCCAGTTCGGATAGAAGGCAATGGAGAGCGGACGGCCAGACGGTTTCACTCTGGCGCTGGCGTGGATGCGGGCAGCCCGTTGGCGCGCGGCGATCCGCTTCAGCAGCATCTTCAGCCGCTTGGCGCGCGCTTCGGCTGCCAGCTGTTCGGCAGAGTGCATCAGGCTCGGCTCGGCCGCCGCCTTTTCCAGCGTCTGCACGCGAATGGCGCTGATCTCGCCCGGCAGTTTCGCCGCGTTCATCCGCGAGGGCGCCCACAGGGTGACGGCGAACACGCCGCCCAATACAATCGTCAGTGCCGCGATCAGCCAGCCGATCGAGGTCACACGAGCCGCGCGCCGCCCGGTGCGGTCCTGGAAAATGGGTTTTGTCACGGTGGTCCCTTCGGCGCTCTAAATACCGCATGCCCCACACGCGAGGCAATTTGCAGAATCACCGCAAGCCCGAGAGGCGATTGCGAGCGCCGGCCTATGCCACTGCTGCCGTTATGGGGATGGGGTTTGTCTTTTCAATGGCGGCTAACCTGCCGGGTACCCTCTCTTACGATTCTGTAATCCAGCTGCTGGAAGGGCGAACCGGGGTTTATAGCGGGTGGCACCCGCCCGTGATGTCCTGGCTACTGGGACTGTCCGACCGGGTGATGCCGGGGGCGGCGCTGTTCGTGGTGGGCATGGCGCTCCTGTGCTTTGTGAGCCTGTTGTCGCTCATCTGGCTGGTTCCACGGGTTTCCTGGGCCGCTCCTTTTATTTCTGGATTATGCGTGCTGACGCCGCAGGTGATCCTTTATCAGGGCATCGTCTGGAAAGACGTGCTGTTCGCCGACGGCGCAATAGCGGGCTTCGTGGCACTCTCGCACCTTGTCCTGCATTGGACCAGCCCACGAGCGCGCTACGCATTGATCGCAGCCGCGGTACTCTGTCTGACCCTCGCGGCGCTCACTCGGCAGAACGGGATTATCCTGCTGCCGTTCGGCGCGTTCGCGCTCGGCTGGGTGGCACAGCGGAGCGGACTGTCGCTGCGCCAGGCGTGGACCTCGGCGGCGGCGTTTTGTGCTTGTGTTATCGTGTTGACCGTTGGTGCGAGCGCATTGTTTGCCTTGCGCACGGCGCCAGGGCGGGGCGCAGGAAAAGAAATTCGCATTCTCGAATTTTACGATCTCAACGGCGCGCTGGCGCGCAAGCCGGATTTGCAATTGCCAGAACTTGCGCGACGCGATCCCGCGCTTTTAACCCTCATGCGCAGTGACGGACATTCGCTCTATTCGCCGGTTCGCAGCGATACGCTGGCCCGCTCGCAACGGCTGCAAACAGCCCTTGCGCAAGCGCCGGACGATATCCTTCACCGGCCGTGGCTCCATTTCGTCCAGCACCATCCCGCTCTTTATTTGCGCGAGCGGGGGCGCGTGTTTCGTTGGGTTTTCCTCACGCCGGACATTTCGCTCTGCGTTCCCTACGTTGTCGGCCTTCGGGGGCCGCAGATGGCAATGGAGGAGTTGGGTTTTCGCCCCCGTGTGTCGGCCCGCGACAAAGCCATGGATCGTTATGGCCGGTCGCTGATGCACACGCCGCTGTTCTCGCACCCCACTTTCCTTCTACTTGCGATATTTGAAATCGCATTCCTGCTCTGGCGGCAAAACAGATCGGACATCGTGTTCGTCTCAATGCTCACCGGCGCTATCGCATTCTGCGCCAGCTTCTTCTTCATCTCGCTCGCCTGCGACTATCGATATTTCTACGTTCTCGACCTGACGGCGATCGCCGCGCTTATCTACATTGCGCTATGGCCCACGCGCTCTTCTCTTTTCCGCCGTTCTCCATCATCAATAGCGCCGGAAGGGCAGGACACATGAGCAGCGTTGCAACACCGGCCGTCTTACCGGCGCGCGGGCATCTTCTCAAAATTCTGGGCGTGACGTTCGGCGTGGCGGTTGCCATCGGACAGATCATCGGCTCTGGGATCCTGCGTTCGCCCAGTATTATCGCCGGCGAAGTGCCGGGTATCGCGCTAATCCTCGGTCTCTGGACTTTGGGTGCAGTCCAGGTGTGGTTGGCCGCGAACCTCAACGCCGAGCTTGGAACGGCGCTGCCGAAAACCGGCGGCGGCTACAATTATGTGCGCCGTGCCATGGGCGATGTGTTCGGGCTTGTGGTGGGCTGGACGGACTGGCTCGCCAACATGGCCGGGGCCGCCGCGGCCTCGGTGTCGTTTGCGGAATTCCTGCCGTTGCTCGTTCCCGCTGCGGGCGCGCATAAGATAGCCGTCGCGCTGTCACTGCAAATTGCGCTGTACGCGGCGAACATCACTGGATTGCGTGAAGGCCGCGCGCTGCAGGAGCTGACGAGCTTCATCAAGGCGGCGATGCTGCTGGTGTTCATTCTCGTGGCTGTCATTCTCGTTGCGCCCGAAGAACCCAGAACCGCTTTGTCGTCGCCCGTCGCATTCAAATGGGCGAACATTGTTCTCGCCTATCAGCTCATTATGGGCGCATATGCCGGCTGGAATACGCCCCTTGCGTTCGCAGGCGAAAACGAAGCACCGGAAAAGAGCATTCCGCGCGCGCTGTTTCTCGGAATCCTTCTCACGGCAGTCCTATATCTCGGTGTCAACTGGGCGCTGCTGCATGCGCTGACGCCCACGGGCGTTGCCGCCTCACCGCTGCCGTTTTCTGTAATCTTGCGGCAGATCGGCGGCGGCATTCCGGCTGCGCTGTTCGCGCTCACCGCGCTGATCACGGTGGCCAGCTGTTCCAACGCCTGCATCATGACGGCGCCGCGCATTCTGTTCGCGCTCGGCCGCGATCGCCTCTTGCCGCATGGAGTGACTCGCGTGAACACCGGCGGCAGCCCGACTGTCGCCTATCTTATGACGGCGATGGGTACGCTCGCGCTGGCTGCCAGCGGCACCTTCGCGCTGGTATTCGGCCTCATTGCCACGTTGAACGCGGCAAGCGGCTTTCTGGTCGATATCGCCTACTGGGTGCTGCGGGTGAAAGAGCCACAACTGAACCGGCCATTCCGCGCCATCGGCTATCCCGTGTTGCCAATGATCCCGGTGCTGGTGGATGGCACGCTGGTAGTGCTGTTCACTACCGCCGATTACACGGGCGGGTTGGTGGCAATAGGGCTCGCCCTGATGTGTGTTCCTTTCGCTTACATCGCCCACCGCGGCCGAAAAATCGCTGCTGCCGTATAAAGACCACAAATGAGGGGATTGCCGAATCGCTGCGGGATAGATTCAATACCGGGGCGCGTTAGCGTGTTTGTCGCCGAGCCCGGAACGTCAGCGCACTTCTGGGGGAAAGGGAACTATAGGATGAACAGAAAATTGAAAGCAGCCGTTGCGGCGTGTGCCGCGGGGTTGATGGCCTCTACGGCAGTCCTGCCTGCCGGAGCGCAGAACTACCCCTCGGATTCCGCGCCGCCGCAGGGCCAATACGCCGAACCGCCGCAAGGTTACGAGCAGGGCGGTGATTACGATGACCAGGCCCAGCAGCAGGACGAAGCCTACGCCCAGGCCTACTCGCAGTGGGCGGCGCGCAATTGCGTCAGCCAGGCCAACAATACCGCCGCCGGCGCATTGATCGGTGGAATCCTGGGCGCCGGCATTGGCGCTGCCGTCAGCCGCAATGCCGGCCGAGGCGCGCTCGTGGGCGGCGCGATCGGCGCGGGCACTGGCGCGGTCGCCGGAGCATCTTCGGCCGGTGGCTGTCCGCAAGGCTATGTGGTCGCTGCCGGAGCGCCTGCGTTCGTGTATGCGGGTGGCCCGTACGTTACCTATGCACCGGCCTGGTACAATCCTTGGGTATGGGTGGGCGGCCGC
>JAICVV010000308.1 GCA_025935155.1 Alphaproteobacteria bacterium | reverse complement strand
GTGCTCTTGCCGCCGCGCTTCGCAGCCGCAACGTTCGTCAGCACGCCGCTGTTGCCGAAGAAGGAGCTCGTGCCGTTGAAGCCGACAAACAGCTCCCAAGGCTTGCCGTTCGCGAGCTTCTTGGGAAGGTTGTAGTTGAGGTAGGTGTTAAAAATGCCGTAGTTCTTGGCGTAGTAGTTGTCGGACATGTTGGCGCCTTTGCCATACGTGCCGCTCTTCTCCAACAGGCCCTGGCCATAGCTCACGCCGCTGGCGCAGTTGTTGTTGGTGTGCTGCCACGACCAAACGGTCGCGCCGCTGGTGTACACATTGCCGCCGTCGCAATACGGGCTTCCGCCGGACGTGCCGAACGTAAAGCTATGCTGGAACGTGCCAGCCTGCGCGGCCGTGCTGGCCAGAACCGCAGCTGCACTCAACATCAAATACTTGTTCATGTTGTCTTCCCCAGAGAGAGAATCGGAAAGCCGGACCATCCCGCCCCCGATAGCCCTTTTCCTTACGTGAAGACGGGTCGCGACGCAACTAGAATGTAGCGTTTCTTGGGCGTAGTAAGACATCGTTGCGTATCTCATTGTTGATTCAGATGTTTTCGGGCGGCGTTAACTCTACCTTGGCTCGCCAGCGCCGGTGGCAGACCGCCCGCCAAAAGAAAAAGAGCGGAAGTTTTGCTTCCGCTCTTCCTGTACCTGTTTGCACTTCGATCAGAACGTGACCCACACCCCATTGCGCCAGTAGCCGCGGCCCACATGCTCGCGCCAGGTGAAGCGCTCGCGCGGTCCCCATCTCCAGCCGTTCGGATGCACCACAATACCGGCCGATGGCGGATAGGCATACGCGCGGCGGACGTGCCAGCAGGCGCCGTTCGCATTGCACACGATCGCCGCCGATGCGGTTGTCGAAGCCAAGCCAAGAAGGCCGAGCCCGAATGTCGCCGCGGCACCGAATTTCATAATCTGCTTCATCCCAAAATCTCCCTATTTTCCAAGGTCTGCCCTCTGCGCGTCAGGAACGAACAAGGGTATGCAGGGTTCCGCCATTTGAAGGCCGCTGGAAAGTTAAATTATCGTTTGGTTGCATTCCACAATCCGGTCAGACTTCCTGCAACTCCGCGTCTCCTTCTTAACCATCGTTTCATCGAAAGATTGGATGCTTGTCGACCGGACAAACCCGGCGGCTCACATTTGGGCCGAAACTGGGCAGATGGGCGGTCACAATGTGGAAGCAGGCGTTGTTGGCGGTGGTAATGGTGGCGGCGGCGCCAGGTGCCGCTAGCGCACAGGAAGTGGCTTCCTACCAAAACGATTCGTGCCGGAAATTCACCAATACCGAAGGGGCCGCCAGCCGCGATCTGCTCTACGCGCGCGCGGCCTGCGTTGCGGCCCGTGCCGGAATCGCTTCTCCGGAAAATGGCGCCCTGAGCCAGGAAGAACTGTTCAGCATCCTCATGCTGATGAGCCTGCCGAAGACTCCGGCAGCCGCCCACGCCTCGTCCTGACCCAATCGGCAGAGCCCATGTGGCGGTCAGCGGCAATCGCTGCAGCAATCCTCCTGCTGGAGGGAACGGCCGATTTGGCGCTGGGCGGTACGCCTGCCTACCAGCCGCGCTGGCTGCTCGATGCCCAAGCCCGCTGCTACGTGCTTTACACCGGCAGCGATTCCGCCGATTCGGTAATGTGGTCCGGCGGCTGTGCGGATCGCCGGGCGGAAGGCCCGGGCACCGCCACGTTCCTGCAGCGCGGGCGCCTGGTGCAGGCGATATCCGGGACCTTCGCCGAAGGTATGCCCATAGGACAGGCGCAGATTGTTTGGGCCGATGGCAGGCATTCCGGCGGCGCCGCAGCGTCTGCGAGATCAGATAACCAGCCCGCCTCTGCCGCCGAGGCCGGCAGATCCCCTCAGCGCGTTGCTCAAGTTGTAAGCGATGCCGCGGTTCCGGTGCGCCCAAGTGCGTTCCCAACTGCCAGCAACGCGGCAAACCCAGCCCCCGGTCAGATCGGGCTCGGCGCCGCCCCTGCTGCGGTACGTGACAATGCCACGGCGCAGGCAGCAGCGCCTGCTCCATCCGTGCCTGCAACATGGCTGGATACTTTCAAAGGCCGGAAGCTGATCGCAGTGGATGGAACGGCGATTTCGATTTCCGCCAGCGGGGATAGCATCGCGCTGGCAACGCCGCCCGGAACGCCCGCCGCTTCCGGTTATCTCAGCTTCCTCAATGGCACACAGGGCACCGTGTCGAGTGACGCCGATGGCGACGACGTCCGCGGATTGTTTCGTCTCGGCGATGCGTCGCTCACCATCGATTACGCAACCGGCGCAAGTGCCATTCTCAGCCGCACATCCGATGGTGGCGTGACCATCGCCAATCTGTCAGGTCCAGCTTCCGCTTGCAGCATCTGGTATCCGGAAGGGCATGTCTTCAGCGCGGCGGAACGCGAGGCAGCGGTTGCCGCCTATGCCAGCAGGCTGGGCGTCCGCGCGGGGTTCGCCGTTTCGGCGAGTTGCGGCAGCAGTCCATCGCTTCAGGCAGACAGCACTTCACAAAAGGGCAGTGCTTCGGCCCATGCAGCGCGCAGCCATCGAATCTCTGCCGCAAAAACGGCGATGTCGCGCGCTCTGCCGGAAATTTCCGCCACGCCGGTCGTGGTGCGCGCCTCGGATGTTCATCCGATCGACGGCGCGTTTTCAGTTCCCGTTCCGCAAACACAGACCGCGCAGGCCACCGAGACGGTGGAGAAGGTCGTGGCACCCGCGACACCTTCACAATGTCTTAGCGTGGAAGCGGAAGGTGCCAATGTCGGATTCCGCAACCATTGCGGCTTTGAGGTGCAGTTCGCGTGGTGTGTGGTGGATGCCGCCGATCCGGTCCGGTTGTGCGGAAGCGGTTCGGAGGTGGGAGGCGTCGGGGCCAATGGTTTCGGGCCGCTGTTCGCGGAGCGCAGTCCGAATGCAATGGAACACGAGTTCCGCTGGATCGCTTGCGGCGGCGCGCGCAAAGAGGTCGTGCCAAAGCTGGTGCGCACCGAGCCGCCGGCAGGCCAGTGTGTCCGCGCACGGGCTTCGTAAGCCGCTAAATCGGCACCCAAACAGCCGCCCGACGGTTCCTTTTTTGAGT
>JAICVV010000397.1 GCA_025935155.1 Alphaproteobacteria bacterium | reverse complement strand
GAGCGCGGCTACGATGCAACCGTGGGCGAAGGCGGGCTAAAGCTCTCCGGCGGTCAGCGTCAACGTATCGCGATCGCCCGAGCGATGCTGCGGAATGCGCCAATTCTGCTACTCGACGAAGCGACGTCAGCGCTTGACGGCGAAAGCGAGCGGCAGGTGCAGGAAGCATTGGCAACCCTGATGAAGGGACGCACGACCATCGTCATAGCCCATCGGCTTTCCACCGTTCTCGACGCCGACATCATCTATGTACTGGAGCGGGGCCGTGTGGTCGAAAGGGGCTGCCATGCTAACCTTATGGTGAAAGGCGGGCTGTATGCGCGGCTCTATCGGCATAACCTCTCAGACTGACAGGAAAGCGCCTGACAATGCCGTTCCCGCTCACAGCCTACCGTTATGCAACCATGGCACTGGCGCCCGCCGCGCCATTTGCGTTGGCGCGCCGCGCGCGATTGGGCAAAGAGGATTCCCCGCGTATTCGCGAGCGATTGGGATATGCGAGCACAGCACGGCCCGCCGGACAGCTCATCTGGATTCACGGCGCCAGCGTGGGCGAATGCCTCTCCGTCCTACCGCTCATCAGCGGCCTGCTTGAGCGGCCAGATCGCGCGGTTCTTATAACCAGCGGTACGGTGACGTCGGCCAAGCTGATGACAGAACGGCTCCCGCCCCATGCGCTGCATCAATATGCTCCGGTAGATACGCCATGGGCCATTCGCCGCTTCCTTGATCATTGGCGACCGGACATCTCGCTGTTCGTAGAGTCCGAGGTTTGGCCCAATATGATTTCTTCGACGCACGCCAGAAGCATTCCGATCATGCTGGTGAATGGACGCTTGTCGCACCGCTCATCCGTCAGATGGAACCGCTGGCGCAGGAGCGCGGCTTCGCTGTTCGGCCGCTACAATCTCTGTCTTGCGCAAGACGCCGAGAGTGCTGACCGGCTTTTGGCACTTGGGGCGAAGCGCGTAGAGATCTCGGGCAATCTGAAGGCCGACGCTCCGCCGTTGACCGCCGATCCACGAAAGTTGGATGATATCCAGCAGATGATTGGAAGCCGTCCCGTGCTGCCGGCCATCAGCACACACCCGGGCGAAGAGGAAACGATCCTTCCCGCACATGACAAACTCCAAGCAGCCTTTCCCGATCTTCTGACGATTGTCGCGCCCCGCCACCCCAATCGGGGCCATAACGTCGCGTCGTTATGTGGCGAGAGGACTTTCGCGCTGCGATCCAAGGGCGAGCTGCCATCTAGCCGCACTGCCGTGTACGTCGCGGATACGCTCGGAGAACTGGGGATATTCTACCGGCTGGCGCCGTTTGCGTTTATCGGGGGTAGCCTCATTCCGCACGGTGGTCAAAATCCGCTGGAACCGGCAAAGCTTGGGCGAGCCGTTCTGGCAGGGCCTTACACGCATAATTTCCGCGCCGCCTACAATAAAATTTTTTCGGCGCAAGGCGCCGGTTGCGTTTCGTCCTCCTCTGAACTCGCTGCCATCGCAGAGAGGTTGCTCAGGATACCTGAATACGCCACGCAACTCGGAAAGGCTGCCGCTCAGGCAGCGCAGTCCCTCGGCGGTGCTGTCGAGCGGACACGGCTCGCGATCGAAACTCTACTATCCGATGCGCGCGCCTGAGTTTTGGAGCGGAGTCACTAAGGGCGCGAAGGTCGCGGCTGACGTGCTTGCGCCTTTTGGTTGGGCATATGGGGCAACGGTCGCCTTCAAGGCCGCCGGTGCAAGACCGTACCGTTCTTCAGCCAGAGTAATCTGCGTCGGGAATCTCACGGCAGGCGGCACGGGGAAGACACCGATCGTCATTGCCATTGCACGCGCCCTGGACCGGCAACTTCGGGTAAGCATTCTCACGCGCGGCTATGGCAGCGGCGTGCGCGGCCCCGCAATCGTCACCTCGCAGATGGCCGCCAGCGAAGCAGGCGACGAAGCGTTGCTACTCGCTGCGGCGGCACCCGTCATCATTTCCGCCAATCGTGCCGCCGGCGCAAAGCTGGCGGAACGAAACGGCGCAGACGTGATCGTCATGGATGATGGCCACCAGAATTTCTCCTTGGCAAAGGATCTATCGCTCGTTGTCGTCAATTCTGAAGAAGGATTTGGCAACGGTCGCATATTGCCTGCCGGTCCCTTGCGCGAACCCGTACAGCAGGGCCTTGCACGGGCGGATGCTATCGTCCTTACAGGCGATGCCGATTTTACTGTACCGAGTTTCCACGGGCCGGT
>JAICVV010000033.1 GCA_025935155.1 Alphaproteobacteria bacterium | reverse complement strand
TGGTCGTCGCCCCAGGTGAAGGCGTTGTCGACCACCGCGGAGAGCGGGGCGAAGGCGGCGTTGTCGCGCTCGTCGCGCACGAGGTCCTGCCCCGGCGCGCCGATGCGGTAGCCGAACATCTCGTCGCTCCAGCGCACCGTGCGGCCGATCGCCTTGGCGTACGGATCGACCACGACCTTCGCCGGATTGAAGCGGTGGCCGTGCTGCGGCTCGTACGGCCCATGGGCGCGAAAGCCGTACACCAACCCAGGCATCGCGCCGGGCAGGTAGCCGTGCCAGATATCATCGGTTCGCTCCGGCAGATCGTAACGATGCACCTCGCGGCGGCCCGACGAATCGAAGATGCACAATTGCATCCGAGTGGCATGACGCGAGAAGACCGCGAAATTGATGCCGAGGCCGTTCCACGTCGCGCCCAATGGGTAGGAATTGCCGGCCTCCAGCCGCTCCGGCAAGCTGGCCATTCCTAATCCTCGTGTTTCAGAACCAGGGCGGCGAGCGGCGGCAGCACGAGCTCGAGGGACTGTTCGTGTCCGTGTGCGGAAATGGTGTGGGTGTGTGTGCCGCCGGCATTGCCCAGATTGCTGCCGCCATACAATTCCGCATCGCTGTTCAGCGCTTCGCGCCAGCGGCCAGCTTGGGAAACACCAAAACGATAATTGTACCGCGGCACGGGCGTCATGTTCAGTACCACGAGCATGGGTGCTTCGCCGGCCGCGCGGCGCTCGTAAGCGTACACGCTGTTCTGAGCATCGTCGCCGATCAGCCACGAAAAGCCGGATGATGCCGCGTCCTCGCGATGCAGTGCCGGCTCGCGCGCATACAGGCGATTGAGGTTTCCCACGAGTCGTTGGAGGCCGGCATGGCGCGGCTCCCGCAGCAAGCCCCATTCGATCTCGCCGTCGTGACTCCATTCATGGATTTGCCCAAGCTCGCCGCCCATGAACAGCAGCTTCTTTCCGGGATGCGTCCACATGAAGGCGAAATAGGCCCGCAAAGTAGCGAGCTTCTGCCAATCGTCCCCGGGGATCTTGCCATACAGCGAGCCCTTGCCGTGCACCACTTCATCGTGGCTGAGCGGCAGGATGAATTTCTCGCTGAAGGCGTAGATCAGCCCGAAAGTCATTTCGTTGTGGTGCCATTTGCGGTGAACGGGCTCATGATGAACGTAATCGAGCGTGTCGTGCATCCAGCCCATGTTCCACTTGTACGCGAAGCCAAGGCCGCCGCCTGAAACCGGCGCCGACACGCCGGGCCATGCCGTGGATTCTTCTGCGATGGTGATCGCGCCGGGCACTCGTTCCGCAACAATGGAATTCAACCGGCGCAGGAAATCGATGGCTTCCAGGTTTTCACGGCCGCCATATTTGTTGGGCACCCATTCGTTCGCAGGCCGCGAATAATCGCGATAGAGCATGGAGGCGACTGCATCCACGCGCAGCCCGTCCACATGGAATGTCTCCAGCCAGTAGAGCGCGCTGGCAATGAGAAATCCCGCCACCTCGCGGCGGCCGAGATTGTAAATGTAGGTGTTCCAGTCATGGTGAAACCCTTCGCGCGGATCGGCGTGTTCATAGAGCGGCGTGCCGTCGAAGCGCGCCAGCCCATGCGGGTCGGTTGGAAAATGCGCCGGCACCCAATCCAGAATCACCCCGATGCCGGCGCGATGGCAGGCATCCACGAAATGCGCGAATTCGTGCGGCTCCCCGAAGCGCGCGCTGGGAGCAAACTGGGATAACGGCTGATAACCCCAGGAACCACCGAACGGATGCTCCATGACCGGCATCAATTCGATATGGCTAAATCCGAGATCGGCCGCATAGGGCACCAGTTTTTCGGCGAGCGCGATCCAGTCCAGCGTGCCCGTCCTGTCATTCTCCGGGCGCAGCCAGGAGGCGGCATGCACCTCGTAAATCGAAATCGGCGCATCCGGTTTTTGCCGCTCTGCGCGCGCTTCCATCCAGCCGGAATCGCTCCAGCGGAAATCGAACGGTTGCGGTACGATGGAGGCGGTGGCGGGCGGCCGTTCGGTTGCGCGCGCCAGCGGATCGGCCTTCTGCAGCAGTTCGCCATGGGCGCCGATAATCTCGTACTTGTACCGCTCGCCTGCGCCTAGCCGCGGCACGAAAAGCTCCCACACACCCGCGGAATGCCGCAAGCGCATCGGGTGCCGCCGCCCGTCCCAGCCGTTGAAATCGCCAATGACGGAAACGCGCTGCGCGTTGGGAGCCCACACGGCGAACCGCACCCCGTGTACACCGTCCATCTCGGTCACAGCGGAGCCGAGACGTTCCGCAAGCTGCCAATGGGTGCCTTCCGAAAACAGATGCAGATCCACGTCGCCGAGCACGACACCGAAGGAATACGGGTCTTCCGTTTCCTGGATCGTAGCGGGCCAATGGATGCGCAGCAGATACGGCTCGGGTGTCGAAACAGGTCCGCTGAACAATCCGTCCTTCGCCGGCGTGAGCTGACCGAGAAGTTCGCCTTTCCCGCGGGACAACACCTCCACCGCCTCGGCGCCTGGCACGAACACACGAACCACTCTTCGATGAGATGTGTCATGCGGCCCAAGAAATGCGAACGGATCGGCGAGGCGGCCGCGGAGCAATGCCTCCGCGGCGAGGGCGTCGATCTCGTCGAAGCAGGCTTGCGGTGCCTTAGTCAGCATCCGCAAACTCCCGTTCGATTCCGAGGCCTTCCACAAGAGCGGCCAGTCCGCGCAGCGGAATGTCGATCCAGTCCGGCCGGTTGGCTGCCTCGTAGACAATCTCGTAGGCGGCCTTTTCGATGGCGAATGCCTGGATGAGCCGCCGCTCGCTCGCGCTCAACGGATCGCCACGGCCCTCCTGATATCCGGCAAGGAATGCGCGTTCCGCCAATCGGCGGAACTCAGCCAACAGCGAATGGGCGCGAAGGTGGCCCCGGCCCATAGCCGCAAGCTGCCCCTCGCGCTCCACAATACCGGCCGCGTAATCGAAAGAGCGGATCATCCCGGCCACATCGCGCATGGGCGATAGCTTCGCCCGCCGTTCGTTCAGCGGCTTCAGCGGCTCGCCTTCGAAATCGATGATGATGACGTCGGACCCGGCCACCAGCACCTGGCCCAGGTGGAAATCGCCGTGAATTCTGGTGCGCAGCGCGCCCTTGCTGCCAGCCAGCAATTCGTGGACGTCTCCAAGAACTTCTTCGCGCCGCGCGGTGAGTTTGGACGCGAGCGGTTTTTCCGTTCCTGCGTAATCTTCCAGCGCGCTGAAAGCGTCTTGGAGCTGCCGCCGTGCCTGCAGGAACCAGCGTTGGGCCGTTTCCTCATTCGCAGTTTCAGGTGAAAAATCGGGATTATCCGTCGGCTGCGCCAGAACCGCATGCATTTCACCGGTGCGCCGTCCCAGCACGCGCGCGAAGGCCTGGTAAGCCTCGAATGGATTGCGGTCCTGCGGCGCAACCGATTGTTCATCGACAACGCGCAGAAGCAGCTCATTGGTCCAGCTGCTGCCGTCCCCCTGGTTGGCAACGAACGCCTGTACGATGACCAGTTCGGAAATTTCACCGTTCTCATCCGCGCGCGTCACTTCACCCAACATGGCCGCGATGCCGCTAAAGCCGCGTTGTGTCAGCACGCGTCCCATTTCGGCTTCGGGGTGAACGCCGGGAGTCATGCGCCGGAAGAGCTTGATGACCGCCTTGCGATCCACGATGCAGGTGGAATTGGTCTGCTCGGCACCCGGCCATTCGATGTTTGCGTCTGCAGGAATACTGAGTTGCACATCCGGCATGGCATCGAAACGGATTTCGCCACTCCCGAACGGAACGCGCGCGTTCCGTTGCAGGTTCAGGAGAACCGCACGCGCGAAACGGGAGGAAGCAAAGCCATCCGTCAGCAGGCCGACCCGCCGCCCGCGCCTGGCGCGCGCGAACGCAAGCGGCACCTCGAAGGGGGAGGTACCCTCATCCTCCCAGGCGATGGACATCGGCAAAGAGTACCGGCCGGTGCCGTCACCCGCGGTAACCGCAATTTCCGTAAGGACGGCGTCCTGTTCATCGCTCCGCAAGGGCGCGGCCGCCACGATTTGCACATGCTGGATTCCGGCGTTCTTCGCCTGGAACCAGCGCCGCTGCGCAATATAAGGTGGAAGGACTTCGGTCTCGAGTATCTCGCGATTGTCCCCCTCAAGCGCCTGCGCAAGAGCTTCGCGCAGCACCAGCGTGCGAGGTTCCGCCATCGGGCCCGCTGTCGCGGTGCTCCAATGGGGCGGCTGCGCTTCCTGCCGAAGCGCAAACCAGTAGAAGCCGTAGGGCGGAAGCGTGAGCAGATACGTGAGTTGTCCGATGAGGGGAAAGGACGAGCCCCCCAGCAATTCGACTGGCGTGCGGCCCGCGAATTCGTGCAAATCGAGTTCGACCGCCTGTGCCGCGCGCGAAACGTTGACGACACAGAGGATTGTGTCGTCGTCGCATTCGCGCAAGTACGCCAGCACCTTGCGGTTCCGCGGCGTGAGAAAACGGATGCTTCCACGGCCGAAGGCCCGATGCTTGCCGCGCACCACCAGCATGCGCCGGAGCCAATTAAGGAGCGAATGCGGATCGCGCCACTGCGCCTCGACGTTGACGGCCTGATAGCCGTACACAGGATCCATGATCGGCGGCAGCACCAGCACGGCGGGATCGGCACGCGAAAACCCGCCATTGCGGTCGGAGGACCACTGCATGGGCGTGCGCACCCCATCGCGATCGCCCAGATGGATGTTGTCACCCATGCCGATTTCGTCGCCGTAATAGATGATCGGCGTCCCCGGCATGGTGAGCAGCAGCGAATTCATCAGCTCGATGCGGCGGCGGTCGCGTTCCAGCAACGGCGCCAGCCTCCGGCGTATACCTAGATTTAGGCGCGCGCGCCTGTCGGACGCATACACATCCCACAGATAATCGCGCTCTTTGTCCGTCACCATTTCGAGCGTCAGCTCGTCGTGGTTGCGCAGGAAAACTGCCCATTGGCCCTTCGGCGGCGGATCGGGCGTCTGACGGATAATGTCGGTGATGGGAAACCGGTCTTCCTGCGCCAGCGCCATGTACATTCGCGGCATCAGGGGAAAATGGAAGACCATGTGACATTCATCGCCTTCTCCGGCCCCGAAATAGGCCTGGATGTCCTCCGGCCACTGGTTGGCCTCGGCGAGCAGCATGCGGTCTTCGTAGTGCTCGTCGATGAACTTGCGCATACGCTTCAAGACGGCGTGCGTTTCCGGCAGGTTCTCGTTGTTGGTGCCCTCGCGCTCGACAAGATAGGGCACGGCGTCCAGCCGCAGACCGTCCACACCCATGTCCAGCCAGAAGCGCATCACGCTCATGACCGCGCGAAACACCTGCGGATTGTCGAAATTCAGGTCCGGCTGGTGCGAATAGAAGCGGTGCCAGTAATAGGCTTTCGCTTCGTCGTCCCAGGTCCAGTTCGACTTCTCGGTGTCACAGAAGATGATGCGCGTGCCGGAATATTTCCTGTCGTCGTCCGACCAGACGTAATAATTCCGGTAATTCGAGCCTGGCTTGGCGCGGCGCGCGCGCTGGAACCATGGATGTTGGTCGGACGTGTGGTTTATCACCAGTTCGGTAATCACCCGGATGCCGCGGGCGTGTGCCTCGTCGATGAAGCGGCGCACGTCGGCGAGTGTACCGTATTCCGGATGCACCTCGCGGTACTCGGCTATGTCATAACCATCGTCGCGGCGCGGACTGGGATAAAATGGCAGCAGCCAGATGCAGGTGACGCCCAGCTCGGCGATGTAGTCCAGCTTTTCGATCAGTCCCGGGAAGTCGCCCACGCCGTCGCCATTGGAATCGGCGAAGGATTTCACGTGCACCTGGTAGATGACCGCGTCCTTGTACCAGAGCGGATTGGGTTTCAGCGCCGATTTCCTGCTTCGTGGCGCCATCAGATTTCCTGCGCCGGCTGCACGCGCCAGATCGCATACGGCGTCTCAAGGGTAAGACGCATGTGTTGAATTTTGCCGCGCCAGATCGTGTGTCCGCCGCGCAGCAGGTCCTCGCACTCCAAGGCTTCGCGATCGGAGCGGCCCCATTCCCAAAGCGGAATTTCAAAATCCGCTTCCTGCGGGTTGCGGGGGTCGAGGCTGATCGCGACGAGAATGCGATCGGCATGCCCCGGCGCAGCCTTGCCGAAATACAGGATGTTATCGTTGGACGCGTTGTAAAAGGTGAGACCGAGGTGCGATTGCAGCGCGGGTTCGGCCTTGCGCAAACGGTTCAGCTGCGCGATTTCGGCGATAATGTTTCCCGGCGCATTCCAGTCGCGGGGCTTGATCTCGTATTTTTCGGAGTCGAGGTATTCCTCGCGGCCGGGCAGCGGCGCGGCTTCGCACAGCTCATAACCCGAATACATGCCCCACAGGCCGGATAGCGTGCTCGCCAGCGCGGCACGAATGAGAAACCCGGCGCGGCCTGAGGTTTGCAGAAAGTACGGGTTGATATCGGGCGTGTTGACGAAAAAATGCGGCCGGAAGAATTCGGAAACCGGCGGCGTCGTCAGCTCGGTCATATACTCGGTCAATTCGCGTTTTGTGTTGCGCCATGTGAAGTAGGTGTAGGACTGCGAAAAACCCAGTTTGGCGAGACGATACATCGGCTTCGGCCGCGTGAAGGCTTCCGACAGGAAGATAACGCCGGGATGGCGCCCGCGCACATCTGCAATCAGCCACTGCCAGAACGGGAACGGCTTGGTGTGGGGATTATCGACGCGGAAAATTCTTACGCCTTCGCCGATCCAGAACAGAACGACGTCGCGCAGCGCATTCCATAAATCCGGCACCGCATCGCGCGCGTAGAAATCGACATTGACGATGTCTTCGTATTTCTTCGGTGGGTTCTCGGCATATTTGATGCTGCCATCGGGCCGCCAGTCGAACCAGCCGGGGTGCTGTTTCAGCCAAGGGTGATCCGGGGAGGCTTGCACCGCGAAATCGAGCGCAATCTCGAGTCCGTGCTCGCGCGCCTCCGCAACAAGCGCGCGAAAATCCGAAAGCGTGCCGAGCGCCGGATGAATGGCGTCGTGTCCGCCCTGCGCGGACCCGATGGCATAAACGCTACCGGGATCGCGCGCCTCCGCTTTTAGCGCATTGTTTTTGCCTTTGCGATTGGTGTTTCCCACCGGGTGAATGGGAGGAAAGTAAAGAGTATCGAAGCCCATGTCGCGAATGGCCGGAAGCCGGCGGATGACGTCGCGGAACGTCCCATGCCGTGAGGCATCGCCGGTTTCTGAGCGCGGGAACAATTCGTACCAGCTTGCAAAACGCGCTTCAGGCCGCTCCGCTTCTATCGTATAGGTTTCGCTGCGGCCGTTGAATTGCCGTGAATCGGCACGGCGCATTGTTTCGACGGTTTCGGCAGCAACCAGCAGCGCAGCCCGATCGTCGGGCGAAAGAGAATCGAAGCCTCTCAGGATGGCGCCGAGCGCTTGCGCCGATGGCCCCTTGGCAAGCGATTTCGCCTGCTTCAGCAGCTCCTGTCCTTCGTGAATTTCGAGCGTAATATCGAGACCGGCCTCGCGTTTTCGCCCCAGATCGCGCACGAACGTGCCGTAAATATCGATCCACGCCGTTATCGTGAAAGTATACCGGCCGATGCGGTCGAGCGTCATCATGGCCGTCCAGCGGTCGTTCACCAGCGGATGCATGCGCACACGCTGTGGCGCCGCTTCGTCTTCCGGCCGGTAATGCAATTCTGCCGCCAGGAGCGGATGGCCGTCGGTGAAGATATCGGCTCCGACCGTAATGCGGTCTCCCACGATTGCTTTTGCAGCGAAGGTCCCGCCGTCCACCGCCGGTGAAACGTTGTCGATCGCGATGCGCGACGACTCCGCGGCTCTCCGCGGATCGTTTCGCGCCGATTTTCCAGAGGATTTGATGGCCGGCAATCGCCGCGCGCGAAATAGGCGCACTTCACCGGGACGCAGCTTGGCATCCGATTCTTCCCCGTTACAGAAACTCCCAATTGGCTCGAGTTTGCCGAAAGCACCAAAGTTACCGAGTATATCCGGGGGCAGTGTAACAGCCACGATTGGATCGGGATTAATCAATCCTATCATCGCACGTTCGCTCGTGCGCATATCGGGCCCGTCTGAGCGCAGAAGTACGGTGAGCGATGCCCCGGGGCCGGTCAGGCTGCGTATCTGGCCGTTCACCCATTGCGTCCTGGCCACGAACGTATTGGTGGCGCGAATAGCGGCATCGAGATCGACTGCATCCTCGCCTTCCGCAGCAGGATCTGCGAAGCTCAATGGCATCATCAGCCCGGTGCCGCTCAAGGCTGCAACGGCAAGGCGGCCACAGCGCTGGCGCGAAGAGGCGGGCGGCAATTTTGCGGGCGACTCAACCTGCGCGATGACCGGCGCGAGACGCGAAAGAACGTCATACTCTTCCACGAACCAGCTTGCGCGCCCGTCCCACCACGGAAGGGAGGACAGGGTGAAATCGAAACCGGAGAGGCCCCGCAGAACATCCCATCGCTCTCCGTTGCTATCGGCAATGAACGTAACGCGGTTCGATGCCGACTGGGAGGTCCGCGCCATGAGCGTATTTCGCAGCGAAGCCGGCGTTGCCGCTGGTTTGAGGAGCCTGAATCCGCGAACGCCAGCCGCGAGCCAGCGCTCCGTTTCGGCGGCCCACCACGCGCCGATGTCTTGCAAGCCTTCCTGTTCGCGCAAGCGAGCGGTGCCGTGGCCAGGACCTGGACATCGCGGATCGACAACTGCCCCCGGCTCTCCCTGCCGCCGGATGGCAAAGTGCCCCGGGTAAGCCGAAACCAGCGGATGGTGCAGATCCAGTTCAAACATGTTCAGATCGAGAAAAAGCGAAAGCCCGCGGCTCTCGCAGGCTTTGGCCAGAGACGAGCCGATCGCCTCGCCACCGGCCGCCTCAACAAGGACAGTGTCGAATCCGAGGGCCTGGACCCGCTCCAGGACGTGCCATGTTGAACTTGCGTTTTCGGCCCGGCCGATATGGCAAATTCGTGGCGCCGGCATTGTGAAAACCTCAGCCCGAAAAAGAGAAAAGCCGCGCCGCCGCGCGGCTCCTCACAAAGAAACCACCCGATCCTTTTAACTCGGTAAATGGCCTGCGGGTTCCAGCAGCATCCAATGCGTTGAGCGATACCTAATGAATTCCGCCACCCTTGGGAAGCTGCTGCGCCATTGAGAGGTGCTGCTGAATTACGGGCAAGGTCTGCGCCGCAAATTTCTTGACGTCGGGATCGGTACCGCTCTGCTGCTCGCTTGTGAACAGCATCACCGCCTCCTGATGCGCCTGAATCTGCTGTTGGGCATATAGAGAATCGAAATCCTGCGCGCTGGCGCTCCGCAGCTTGTTAAGCATGGATTTGTGCTTCAGATCCAGCGGCGGCGGCGCAGTGGTGTGGCCCTTCTTCGACAATATGGATTTCAGCTCGTCGCTGCTTTTGGTGTGATCGGTTATCATCCGGTTGGCAAAGGTTTTCACGTCGGCGCTGGTGGCTTTCGTCTCCGCAATATGTCCGGCGCCGATTTCATACATGTCGCTGACCATCGCTTTCTTGATGAAAGCCGCATCGCCGATCGGTGCCGTTCCGGACGACATGGTCGAGGCGGTCTGGCCGAATGCAGGTGCACCCAGCAGACCTGTCACCAACACCGCAACGCACAAAGATGCTCGCATGGTAATCTCCTCCGCAAGTCACTGGCATTAACGGGTAGTGCGCCCCACCCGTTCCCCGTTCGCTTAGCGAATGATACTTCTTTCATCGACGCGCGTTTGAGATTTGCGCGCTCCGCCTGTCGGCGGTGAACCTGCAAGGAAATCATGGGTCTGAAGTTTCGGCAAGGCGGGTGGCTCATTGCGGCCTCTATCGTTCTAATGCCTGTTGCGGCGCTCGCGGCGGGGCAGGAGAGCAAGACGCCGGGCGCCGCAGAAGCGATTTTAGTCGCGGAAATCATCCTGCTGGTGCTCGTCGGGCGCGTGCTGGGCGAAGCGATGCACCGGATTGGCCAGTCTGCGATCGTTGGCCAACTGCTCGCGGGTGTTATCCTGGGCCCTTCGGTATTTGGAAAACTGTGGCCGCGGGCGCACGATTTCATTTTTCCTGCGGCTGCCGGCCAGAAGGCGATGCTCACCGCCATCGCGCAGCTTGGGGTGCTGCTTCTTCTGCTGCTCACCGGAATGGAAACAGATGTGAAGCTTGTACGCCGGGCGCGCGGAACGGCGGCCGCGGTTTCGCTCACGGGCATCGCCCTCCCGTTCGCCTGTGGATTTGCGCTCGGGCAATTCCTTCCCGATTCGCTTCTGCCGGCTGGTCACCGGCTGGTCAGCTCGCTTTTCCTCGGCACCGCGCTGTCGATTTCCTCGATCAAGATCGTCGCGGCCGTGGTGCGCGAAATGAATTTCATGCGCCGCAATCTGGGACAGGTGATCGTTGCATCGGCCATCATAGAAGATTCTGTCGGCTGGGTGATTATTGCGATCATCCTGGGCATCGCGCAGAGCGGGGGCGTTCAAGGCTTCTCGCTTCTGAAAACGATCGGCGGGGTGATCCTATTTCTGATCGCTAGCTTCACCCTTGGGCAGTTTGTCGTCTTCCGGATTATCCGCTGGGTAAATGACAATTTTCGCAGCGAGTTCGCCGTCGTGACGGCCATACTGGTCATCATGGGCATCATGGCGCTCATCACCTACGGCTTGGGTGTGCAGACGGTGCTTGGCGCGTTCGTCGCCGGAGTCCTGATCGGTGAGTCGCCAATTCTCACGGAGCACATTCAAAACCAGCTTCGCGGATTGGTGGCGGCTCTGTTTATGCCGGTGTTCTTCGGGCAAGCAGGCATCAGCGCCGACTTGTCCATTTTGGCCCAGCCGCAACTGTTTGGCCTGACGGCGGTGATTGTGATTATCGCCAGCGTGGGAAAGTTCTCGGGTGCTTTCGCAGGCGGAAAATTCAGCGGCATGTCCATGCGCGAGTCGCTCGCGCTGGGTTGCGGAATGAACGCGCGCGGTTCCACGGAGGTGATCGTTGCCACGATCGGCCTTTCCATGGGGGCACTGACACAAAGCCTTTTCACCATGATCGTCACAATGGCCGTGGTCACGACGATGGCGATGCCGCCGATGTTGCGCAGGGCCCTCTCCCGCGTGCCCATCAACTCCGATGAAGAGGCGCGGCTCGAACGCGAGGAGCTGGATGCGCGCGGGTTTGTGGGCAAGCTGGAACGGATGTTGGTCGCCATCGACGATAGCCCGGCCGGCAAATTCGCGGCACAGCTGGCGGGCTATCTTACCGGCGGCAAAGGCATGCTCTCCACCGTTGTGAAGGTGGAAAAGGAGGGCGGCCGCCGCGCACCGCCGGCAGAAGCGCCGGCGGCCCCTGGGGAGCAGATAAAAGAGAGCGCAGCCAAAGCCGCCGCCGCAATGGAGGAAACCGAAGAACAGGCGCCGAGACGGGTGGACGTGACGATGCAGCCGGACACGGAGCCGTCCGCGTCCAAACAGCTGGCCGAGATGGCAGGAAAAGGCTTCGATTTTCTACTTATCGGCATCGCAGATACACGCGCGCCGGACGGCGCCTTCAGCACAAAAATCAACGAGCTTGTGAATGCGTTCGCGGGTCCGCTTGGCATCCTGGTGCCGCCCGAAGGTGGCGAGCCCGAACTGGGAAACAGCCTGCTGGTTCCGGTAACGGGAACGGACGTCTCCCGCAGCGGTGCAGAAGTGGCAATGGC
>JAICVV010000132.1 GCA_025935155.1 Alphaproteobacteria bacterium | reverse complement strand
CATCCGTCTCATATAGAACAAAATAGGTCCGGAATCAACTCCTCTTCCTAGGAGACAGTACACTGCGTGTCATCCCCGGCGAGCATCGTGCGTGCGGGCGCACGATGCGAGGGAAGGGGAGCCAGGTGCCGGTCAAGCGCGAGATACATGAAAGGGCACGTGTATTTCGTGTGCCCGCTGGCGAGCCGCCGCAACGGCACCCTCTACACCGGCGTCACCAATGACGTGCTCCGCCGGACGTGGCAGCACAAGAACAACGTCGTCGCCGGTTTCACCAGAAAGTACGGCGTCCACATTCTTGTCTGGTACGAGTTGCACACCGACATTCACGAAGCCATCGCGCGAGAGAAGCAGATCAAAGGCTGGAATCGCGCATGGAAAATCCGCCTGATCGAGAAGCACAACTCCGGCTGGAACGGTCTGTATGTGCGCCTACTCGGCGAGATCGCGCTGCCGGAACTCCCTGGGTCCCCTTCCCTCGCATCGCGCGCGGATGCGCACGATGCTCGCCGGGGATGACAATATTGGGTCAAGCCGTTCGCTGCCGCGAAGCCCACCCGCCCGGCTGTGCCCGGCGACCTCCACGCGTAGGGGGAGGTGAAGTGTTGCGCGGCACCTTGGCATCGCGCGCGGACGGGCACGATGCTCGCCGGGGATGACAATGATGTATTTACGGCATCAGGGTAATCTCCGTGCGCGATAAAACACCCACGGAGTGGAAATGGGCGGGAACGCATCGTCCAACAAGGTCACTATCGCGCTTGGCGTGATGACCGTGTTGGTGGGTACGATTCCGCTGCTGGCGATGATGGGCGTTCTGCCGCGTACTAATGCGCCAACGGCCGATCCCGCGCCCGCATGGATGGGCTGGCTGATCGGCCTGATATTCGTGAGCGCGGGATTCATCGTCATCCTGCGCGGCATGGTTGGCGCGAACGGCAACAGCAGCGACTTGCCGGCCACGACGCCGCGAGCTTTGCGCGCGCTGAACGACATCATCGGCGTTGGCATAGCGGGCGGGCTGGCGATGCTGTTCACTTGGGTGGCGTTTGGCCCGGGGCCACGGCATTTCTCGATGGGCATCGACGGACTTTGGATGCCAGTATCGAACGCCATGCTCGACCGCGTGGTGTTCGGGTTCTGTGCGATCCTCGCCTGGTGGATCACCATCGCGATGAGTGTGGTGACCTTACGCAAGTGGCGGCGGTAAATTCTTATTTCCTGCCTGGCTTCAGGCCAGCGTCCTTCAGGATTGCGTTGAGTGTTCCAGCCGGTATGTCGCTGCTGTGAATAGGAAGCACGACGCGGCGCTTGCTCGATGGATGTTTGAAGATCGCGTGGCTGCCAGATTGCCGCGTGAAGATAAACCCATTCTGCTCAAGAATTTTTCGCAGCTCGCGCGGCTTCATTATCAGATCGATTTCTGGCCGGAAGCATCACGCCGCCGAACGGCGGGAAGCGCGCGATGGCTCCTTCGCGGACAGCAGAGATTCCTCCATCACATCGTCGAGATAAAGCCGCACTGCGTCTTTCAGATTGGCGAGCGCGGCCGCGCGTGTAGCCCCGTGCGTGTGGACGCCCGGCAATTCCGGACTCCATGCGTGGAATCCCTTGGTGTCTTTCTTAAGCTTGAACGTGATCATAATGCTCATAATGCGGCAGCCGCATGCGCCTGTCCACTGCGCCACGCGTCCCGCTTCGGCCATAATGCGGCGATAGAGGAGGGCGTTTATCGCACACCGGGGGCGGCATGCTGAATCGTAGAGAACTGGCGATAGCGTCCGCCGCGTTGGCGATCGCACCCGCGTGGGCAAAATCCAATACCTTCGCGGCGCTCGAAACGAAAGGCGGCGGGCATCTGGGCGTTGCGGCGCTCGACACCGGTTCCGGCAGGGGGCTCAACTATCGCGCGGACGAACGCTTCCCCATGTGCAGCACCTTCAAGCTGCTTGCGGTTTCGGACCTTCTGCATCGCGCGGATGAAGGCCGCGAACATCTCGACCGCTGGATCAAGTTCGGCGAGCGCGACCTACTCGAATACGTGCCGGTCACGCGCGCGCATGTGGGGCAGGGCGGCATGACACTGGGCGCGCTCGCCGCGGCCGCCGCGCAGTGGAGCGACAACACCGCCGCCAATCTGCTGCTCGCCCAGCTTGGCGGACCGGCCGGCGTCACGGCCTATGTGCGCACGCTGGGCGATTCGATCACGCGGCTCGACCGCACCGAGCCATCCGCCAACACCTGCATCCCCGGCGATCCGCGCGACACCACATCGCCCGCCGCCATGCTGGGCGATATGAGGGTGCTGCTGCTCGGTCATGCGCTATCGGCGAAGGCGCGGGCGCAGCTTGTCGACTGGCTGGTGCATTACCAGACGCGGATGCCGCGGCTGGCGGCGGGGCTGCCGAAGAACTGGAAAAGCGGGCACAAGATGGGCACGGGCGCGAACGGCACCGCAAACGACTTGGCCATCGTGTCGCCGCCGGGCCGGGCGCCCATTCTGATTGCCGCCTATTACACCGGCTCGCGCCTCTATCCGGAATCGCGCGACGCCGTGCTGGCGGATGTGGGCCGGACGGTGGCGAGGGAATTCACCCGCTAACGCTCGCCGCGCTTTGCTTCCTGCCAAAGGGATTCCATTTCATCCAGCGTGGCATCGTGCGGAGATTTACCTTGCGCGCGAAGGCTTTGCTCGATGAAGCAGAAGCGGCGTGAGAACTTCTCGTTGGCGGCGCGCAGGGCATCTTCCGGCTGCACCTTCAGGTGCCGGGCGAGGTTGGCGACGACAAACAGCAGATCGCCCACCTCTTCCTCGATGTCCGATTGCGGCGCGCCGGACGCTTTCGCTTCTACGATCTCGTTCGCTTCTTCCGTTAGCTTTTCCACGACGCGGAGCGCGGAATCCCAATCGAAACCGGCGCTTGCCGCGCGTTTCTGAAGTTTCAGCGCACGGGTCAGGGCAGGCAGGGCACGGGGCACATCGTCCAGCAGGCTGGCATCCGGCTTCTCGGCGCGCTCGCGGGCCTTGTGCTTCTCCCACGCGTTGATCTGCGCTTCCGCCGTGTCGATGCCTGCGAGATCGCCGAACACATGCGGATGCCGCCGCACCATCTTGTCGGTGACCGCAGCCACCACGTCGCCGAAATCGAACAGGCCGCGTTCCTCCGCCATGCGGGCGTGGAACACCACCTGGAACAGCAGGTCGCCCAGCTCGTCCTTCAGGTGATCCCAGTTCTCTTCCTCGATGGCGCCGGCGACCTCGTAGGCTTCCTCGATGGTGTAAGGCGCAATGGAGGCGAAGGTCTGCTCCACGTCCCATGGGCAGCCGCCGTCAGGGTTGCGCAAGCGGCGCATGATGTCGAGCAGGGCGGAGATGTCGCGAGGGTTTGGCCGGATCATGCCTATTCATAGCGATGGCCGCAGGCCATTTCATCTCCTCCACCCCCGAGATCGCTGGCCAGAATTACGTATAATGTATATTATGGGAAATAGCTTGACATGCAAAAGCGCGGTAATCTCCCGTTCTCCATTACATCGCTGTTCATTTGAGCGAAAATTTTTTGCGGCTAGGCTGGCCGCTGTCGGGCGTTCGTTAACACAATAATAACCAATGCGCCGCTCCGCCCTCTGGAACACAAGGCTTGAAAGCGAACTGCGTCAGCACCCCGAGCACCTCCGCGCCTTGGCCGAAACCCTGCAAAACGAAGCCATCCAGCTTGCACAGGCGGCCGAATATATCGAAGCCGCACGGGCGGCGCGCGACCAGCAACGCGAACGCGAAAGCAAAATCAATTATTGGGCCTCTGAGTCAGAATGCCGCACGGACGAATTTTGCATCGCCGGACTTTCACAGGAGCTGTCCGTCTCCCATCGCGAAGCCGAAATGCTCCTGATCCGTCAATGGTCTATCCGCGGTCACGCCGCCAAGGCGCGGCGCAACCGCGAGATTATGCGCCTCGCGCGTCTGGGATGGACCAATGTGGAAATTTCAGCCGCCGTTCATCTTCATCCCAAGAGCATCAGCCGCATTGTGCAAGCCACACTCCGGGGAAACCGATGATATTCCGTACACTGATCGCCGCCGCCGCTATTACCCCTCTTTTCAGCTCGGGATCGTGGGCAACCGAAATGCGCGTCAGGGACCTGCAACAGCTTTGCCGTGGCGGCACGGGCACGCGGGCGCAAGCTGGCATGACCGGCGCGCCGGACGATCACGCAACCTGTGTCGCGCGCATTCTGGGGGAGATAGACGGCCTTCACGCCATGCAGCGCCTCGGATACGGCCGCAAGATGTTCTGTCTGCCGGCCGATGCAGGTCCGAGAGAGAAATTCCGCGTGGTGCTGCAGTACATGCGCCGCCACCCCGAAACCATGAGTGTGGATTCAGGCATGATGGTGGCGGGCGCTTTGGCCTATGCCTATCCCTGCCCGCCACAGCGTTAGTCCGGTTTTTGGCGAACACGCTCTCCGCGCGCTTCGCCGCTGTTTGACATTGTGAACGTTCGCAAGGAGCGCGGGCGCGCGGGGTTCTCCAGCCGCGCGCCCGTTGCCCCTAATCCGGCCAGATTTCCGCGCCCACGGTGATGATGTCGCTCGCAGCCGGATTGATCGCACCCCGCGCCTCGCACACCGCATAGAGCGATGTCGAGCCATCGGCGCACTGGAAGTTCATCTCCGTGCCTTGCGCTGGCGATCCCATGCACTTCACCCCGCCGCTAAAGCGCGGCGTCAGATTGGCGATGTCGCACCAGCCGAGATAGCTGGGCGCGTTGGTTTCGGTGAGACCGCCATTCACATTGCCGCCGTCGCCATTGGTGTAGACGGGCGCGGAGGTGAACAGATGCACCCGCACGGCCGATGTCACCCATGCCAGCCCGTTTGACGACATGAACCACACGCGCCGCACCATGCCGCTGCCCCCTGAGAGACGGGCCGCACCAGAAAGCGTGACAGGCACACACAGAGCCACCGTGATGCTGTTGGCGATCAACTGGCCGCTGGCATAGGCCGTGGCATTTGCGGGCCGCTGGAAGCTCCCTGACGGGGTTCTTAAGAACCCCGTCGAGAGCACAACCGGACCGCCTTGGGGAGCAGGCATTTAACGCCTCTTTTTGAAACGGCCGTTTTTGCCCCGTGGGGGCAATCTGTGGTGGCGCTTCTTCTTGTGCTTGGATTTTCGCTTCGCCATGTCAGCCTGCCTTCGGCGCGAGTTTCAGGCTGGGAAGCCATGACGGCATCACCGGCGTGTTGCTCGCCCCTTGCACGTTTCCAGCAGGCACGGCGGCGGCGGGCGCAACCGGCGTGGGCGGCGGGGGCGGGGAAACCACGGCCCCGGCAACATCTTCGGCAAACTGTGTGCCCTCACCGATCAACGAAGCGATTTCTGGGTTCAGCTGCGCCACCAAAGGCAGCACCAGCTTTTCGATATTCTGCGCCCAGCCGAGCAGGCTTTCCAGAGTGGCGCCCAACGTATCGGTATTGTGGTTGGGCAGTTTCGGCGCGGGGGCCAAAGTCGTCATGTCAGTCTTCTCCTTCATCTGACGGCAGGGGTTTCCCGAACAGGCGGGTTTCGAGGCGCGTCAGCCGCCTCTCCATTTTCAGTTCCAGTTTCGAGTAGCGGCCATTGTTGATGAGCGCGCCAATGCCTTGCGCGAACACGATCACCAGCGAGACAATGATGGTGGCGAGTTCAACCGTCATACGGTGATCTTCCCTTTGAACAGGTAGTAGGCGATCACCGCCACCACGCCCCAGCCAAGCGCCGTGGCAAGGCCGACCTCAAACGGCTTCACAAGGCTCCCGTTGTTGCGCCTCATGCGACGCTCCTAAAGAACACCAGCCGTCCAATTTGCGTGGTCCGCACCACCTGTCCCCAAGATTGAGGCGTGGCGATGCTGGTATCGTGGTAATACTCCGCCCCGCCCGTGTTGTCGGGCAGTGTGCCGCCGAGCGCGCGCGCCGCGATTGCCAGACACTGATCGAAAATCTGGTTTCCCGCCTGCACGTTCTCGATCACCGAACGGTTGGGATCGTTCGCATTCCAGCAGGAGAACTGCCACGGCTGCTTGCAGATTGCCGCGACCGAAATGGCACCATCGGGAAAATGGAGCGTGTCCGCCGCGCGGTTCATCACCACGGACGCCACGCCCTGTTGCGCGGCATAGCTTTCGCCGCGCGCCTCGCCATAGATGGTGCGCGCCAAGGTGTCCTGATCGCCGCCGATCACGTCGCCCTCGCCGCTGTAGTAGCTG
>JAICVV010000260.1 GCA_025935155.1 Alphaproteobacteria bacterium | reverse complement strand
GGGACCATCATCAGGCAATGTGAAAGGCAGGGCTTTTGCGGCCCCCAGGACCACCTCGCGTACTTTCGCCTTGTCCACGCCGTAGGCCACCGAAAACGGGATGTGTATGCGGCGCGTCTCGCCTTTCAGCGTCCAGTTCGTGTAGCGCTCCTCGATGAAGCGCGAGTTTGGCACGAAGAGATCGAGATTGTCATTGGTGCGAATACGGGTGGCGCGCGCGCCGATCTCCCATACCACGCCCCGCACCGCGGGACTCGCGGGGATCTCTACAAAATCGCCGACATTCAGCGTGCGATCGAACAGCAGCACCATGCCGGACACGAATTCTTTCGCCACCCCTTGCAAACCGAGACCAATGCCCACACCCACCGCACCCGCAAACACGGCGAATGAACTCAGGTTGAGACCCATTGCGGAGAGCGCGAAAAGCACACCGGCAAGAGCGATACCGTAGCCGGTGAGTTTTTCGAGAATGTACAGCGCTGCCGCGCCTTGCGGCCGCCGAAGGCGTACCCGCGCAATCAACCGCACGGCGAGGCGCGAAATCGCCAGTGAGATCGCGACAATCGCGACGGCAAGCAACAGGCCGGCGAGCGTGATGGGCGTGCCGGCGATGTCTACCAGCCGCAAAGAGAGAATGTCCGTTGCCTTTGGCGCAAGAGTCATTCTGCACGCACCTAAAATAAGGAAAACATCATGAGGGAAACCGTCTTACCAGAAATCGCGGGAAGAATACGGTCAACCGGAAGGCTTTGCAGCGAGATCGCGCGCCACAGCGTCGTGAACGGCCTGCCATTCGCGCACGCGCGGACGCGCCCATAGCACCTTCCAACCCGGCGTTTGAAAGAAAGCGGGCGCGATTGCACGGTCATATGGCACGGTGAAGAAAACAAATTCGCGCAACTCATACGAACGGTTGAGCCAATCGAGGGCTTTGCCGTAGCCGCCCGCGATGGCGTATTCGTCGCCAATGTCGAGCGCAGCGAGGCCTCCTTGCGGAAACAAGGCGGCCAGCCTGTCCAGAATGGCCAGCGCCCTCTCCTTGTTTCCTTCGCCCGTTGCAATGTGCGCCGCGCAAAGATCGGCCGTATTGGTTTCATGCAAGGCGCGCAGTTGTGCCTCGATCTTGCGTGACCTGCCGATCTGGTTGGTGCGCGCGTAGGCATTGCAAAGGCGGCCCAGCGTGTCCGGCTGGTTGGGATACAGCCCGAGCACCGCCTGGGCAGCGTTCGCTGTATCCTGCCATCGCGCGAGATGCGCATTCGCTGCGGTTACATTCGAGAGATCGACGATGGAGAGCCGGTTGAGTTGGGCCGCTCCCTGCGCAGCGTGCAGCGCCTCCTCCGGGAAGCCAAGCAGCTGATAGTAGCGAAACATCTCGTGCAGCACCGACTGGCTGTGAGGGTTGAGTGCCAGCATCCGATGCGCATCGGCGCGAGCCGCCGCCCAATCGAGCCGCTGCATCGCGAGGTCGAGATGGAGCCCCAGCGCATCCAGATTTTTTGGATCGAGCGCCAGCGCGCGATCCACAGAGCGTTCGGCCAGCAGCGCGATATCCTTCTGGTCCGGCCGGTATCGCTTCAGGAGAATGTAGGCGCGCGCCAGGCCGGCGTAGGCCTGGGCGAATTTCGGTTGACGCGCGATCGCCTGCTGAAACAGGGTGAGCGCCTTTTCCATCCCGGCATGGGTGCGGGGCGCAAGCTCGTATTGCGCCAGCAGGTAGTCACGATACGCTTGCGGATCGCTCGCCGGAGCATGATCAAGCCCCGTTTTGGCCGGAAGCAGTTTGTGCGTGAGAGCGCTGACGATTGCGCGGGCGATTTCATCCTGCACCACAAGAGCGTCCGTCATCTCGCGGTCGAAACTCGAGGACCACAGATCGTAGCCGCTGGAAGCGTTGATCAGTTCGGCATGAATCCGAAGATGCTGGCCGGCTTCACGCACGCTGCCTTCTACAACCGATCGCACGGCCAGCAGCCGCGCGATTGTTTTGATATTTTCGTTCCGGCCCTTGAAGGCGAAGGATGAAGCTCGCGCCACCACGCGCAACTGCGGGTTATCGGCAAGGTCGCCGAGCAGCTCTTCTGAAATTCCGTCGGAGAAATAGTCCTGCCTGGGATCGCCCGTCATATTGGCAAAGGGAAGGACGGCGATCGTGGCAGGAGCAGGCACCGGCACTTGGGCGGCAGATGCCAGCGCGACAGACGGGGTGCGCTCGGTCACGCCGGACAGGCGGTAGACCAGTTCGCCGATCGCCAGAACCAGAACAAGGCCGAGGACGCTCAGGGCCGCCAGATGCGCGGAGCGGCGTCGAAGATCGGGGAGCGCCGTACCGGGAAGATGGCGAGCGCCCATCCAGCCCAGCACCATCACGGCCGGAAAGCCGAGAACGGCGAGCAGTATCAGCGCTTTCAGAACCCAGCTGGGTGCATCGAATGCCGGCAGCGCGATGGAAGCCGCCTGCACGAGCAGCCATGCGCCCAAGGCGTACGCGGCGGCGAGCCGGTCGAGCTTGCGCAGCTGAATGGCTTCCAACAGGCGATCCAAAACCTCGATGCTCCCCGTCGCGAACAGCCGCCCGAGAAAACCTATCGCGAATTCGCCCTGCTGTCCGCGCCTAAACAGCTTGTAATGGATAAAGTCGATACGGGCCGGTCAGTGTCTGCTATGCTCGGCGCCGCATTCAGGGGGAAATCTCATGCGCTCTTACTTTCTTGCCGCCTCAGCAATTTTGGTGTTGGCGGCCGCTCCCGCCGTAGCCGGCACCACGGGCAATCCAACCTCATCCCAGCCGGCCACGTCCGGCGGCACCATGTCGGGTGGCAGCAGCACGTCCGGCGGCACGATGTCGGGCGGAAGCATGTCCGGTGGGGGCAGCATGTCCGGCGGCACGATGTCGGGTGGCGCCTCGGCGGGCGGCGGAATGTCCCATTCCGCGCATCGCACCACGATGCATCACAAGCGCCGTCCGGTTCATCATGTGGCTCCGGCCCTTCATCCGGTGGGGGACTCCGGCGCGGGCACGGTTCATCACTAGGTTCAGGGTCGATCTGACGGCGGGACGGCTTTGCTACGGATGCCGTCCTGTCCTCTTGTTGCGGGTGCGCTTCGCCGAAGCCGGAAAGCGTTCAGCGCATTCAATGCTGCGAGCCACGCCGCACCGGCGAGATAACCGGCAAGCACATCGGTTGGGAAGTGGACTCCGAGATAGATCCGCGACCAGCCGATGCACACCATCATCAGTACGGCTGGAGCCCAGACGGCAATGCGCAGCAGCGTGTTCTCGAACTGCGCAGTGAGAAGTGCGGCCAGAGTGCCGTAGAAGCAGGTGGCAAACAGCGCGTGACCGCTCGGGAAACTATACGTGCCGGGCGATACACCGAAAAACACTTCGGGCCGCGCGCGATGGAAGAGAAATTTCAACCCATTGTCGAGCAGCACGGCGCCGGTCATCGAAATCCCCGTCGCCAGCGCCTGGTTGCGCCGCTGCATCCGCCAAAAGACAAGCACCGCGATGAATGTGGCCGTCACCCAGACAGGCGCCGAGCCGATAAAGCTGAACAGCTGCGCCACGCAAGTGAGATCGTGCGACGAAACGCCGTGAACCGCGCCGCGAACAGCCATATCGAAGGGCAAGGTCGCGCCGGAAACGACGGCAGCGGCGAGCGCCAGAAATGCGACGATGCAGATAATCGCGGGTGCATAGCGCATCGCGCACGGTATCCAGTTCGCTAACGACGCCGCTACTCTTTCTTTTCCGCCAGCACCCGCGCGGCGCCGACAAATTCGCTCGGCATCATGATCACGGTCATGGTGTTCTGCTCGGCGCCGATCTCGGTCAGCATCTGCATGCGCCGCAACTCAAGCGATTCGGGCGTT
>JAICVV010000064.1 GCA_025935155.1 Alphaproteobacteria bacterium | reverse complement strand
GGTAGGGCGGCCAATTGTTCCCCATGGGTCACCGCAATTCGAGGGGATTCCAGCAGCATTTCCGCAAGTTCCGTTTCCTTGCGGCGGCGAGCACCGGTGTAGCCCGCACGCGCCAGCATGCTGTTCTTCACGGCAGGGGAGACTGTTTCCTGTGGGCGGACGGGGGGTGCGCTCGAGCGCCGCCCCTCTCGATTGGGCATGCGCCGATCGCGGAACTCGGTGCGCTGTGCCGGCGCGCCGCGTTTGAAGCTGTCGAACACCTTCTGTTCAAAGTCGCGGCGGTAATAGTCCGCAATCTTCGTGTCGGAAATGGCAGAAACCATTTCCGCGAGCGCGCGCTCAAGGCCGGCACGGCGTTCGGGCGTGTCGAAATGCTTTCCTTCGGTTTCCACCCGCCACAGTACTTTCGAAAGCGGCTCCGCCGCATCCAGCACCTTCTTCATCCCTGCGGGTCCGCTGGCGCGAATGAGGCTGTCGGGATCTTCGCTGGGCGGCAGAAACGCGAAGCGCAGCGAATAGCCCGGCTTCAGATGTGGCAGCGCGAGCCGCGCCGCCCGTTGCGCCGCGCGCAAGCCTGCTTCGTCCCCGTCAAACGCAAGAATGGGTTCCGGCGCAGTGCGCCAAAGCAGAGCAAGTTGGTCTTCGGTGAGCGCAGTGCCGAGCGGCGCCACCGCATGCGCAAAACCCGCGTGAACCAATGCGATCACATCCATGTAGCCTTCGGCCAGAACGATCGTGCCGTTTTGCAACGCCGCCGGCCGCGCGGTCGCGAAATTGTAAAGCAGGCGGCCTTTGGAGAAGAGCGGCGTCTCGCCGGTGTTGATGTATTTGGGCTTAGCCTCTGGATCGAGCGCGCGGCCGCCAAACGCGATCACCCGCGCGCGTGCATCGCCGATGGGAAACATCAGCCGATGGAAAAAGAAATCGCGCGCTGGCCGCCCCTCGTCGGCCGGTCGCGCTAATCCCGCCACAATCATGTCTTCGAGCGAAATTTTTTTCGACAGGAGATGCGAGATCAGCGCCCCGTTTCCATTGGGCGCGTATCCCAGGCGGAATTGTTTTGCTGCCGCGTCATCCAGCCCGCGCGACTGTAGATAGCTTCGCGCCTCTGCGCCTCCGCGCGCCCGCAGTTGCTCTTCGAAGAACACGCATGCCGCTTCGACGATTTCGTAAAGCGATTTGCGGCGCTCCTCGCGGGCTTCATCTTCCGCCGTCCACTTCGGAAGCTCGACGCCCGCTTCACCCGCCAGCTTCTCCACCGCTTCGGGGAAGGTCAGTCCTTCTGTTTCGGTTAGCCATCTGAAGGCATCGCCGCCGGCCCCACAGCCGAAGCAGTGATAGGTGCGTCGCTCGTTCTCCACCTTGAAGCTGGGGGTCTTCTCCTTGTGGAACGGGCAGCAACCCCACATGACCCGGCCCTTGCGGACGAGTTTCACGCGCCGCCCGGCCAGCTGGACCAAATCGGTCCGCCGCAGAATCTCCTGGAGCAGATTCGGGCTGAAGCGCATCGTGCCAGTGTACTTCTTACTGCAAGACGGTGAAGGCGCGGGCTCTTTCGATTTCTGTGGGTATCGCCCGTCCTCAACCCCTCACGTTGCCGCCTGAAGGTGCTTGCGGATCCAGCCCGCGAATTCCTCTTCGCTGAACGCGCCCGAAGCAACGGACAGCATTACGAGCGTGGCCTGTGCCTGATCGGCCACAAGCCGCTGACCGTTCAGTCTGAGGAATGTTGCGGCAGCGATGAAAGCAATTCGCTTATTACCATCGACAAACGCATGATTCTTGGCGAGGCCGAATGCGTAGGATGCCGCTAGCCGCGCCAGATCGATATCGCTTTCGTACACGAACAGATTTTGCGGCCGCGCGAGCGCCGATTCGAAGAGGTTTTCATCGCGCAATCCCGACGCGCCGCCATGTTCAGCGATGCTGAGATCGTGGAGAACTTCGAGGGCGGCGCGAGCGAGCCAGACCGGCTCTTTCATTTTGCCAGCGCCCGCAATGTATCGCGAAACTCGCGCATGACCTCGCGACCCGCATCCACCTGCTTCTGCACTTCGGGGTCATAAGCGGAGATCCGGACGCCATCCGGTGTGGCGCTGAGAGTCACAGTGTCACCTTTTTCGGCATGCAGGGCTGCCAGCGCCTCCTTCGGCAGCACGATTCCGACCGAATTGCCGATCTGGATGATCTTGGTCTTGCCGAACATGGGCGAAACTCCTGCGCTATCGGGCGGAAGTTAGTACATACGTTATAACGATACAAGCCTGCCTATTTACCACTCAGAAGATCCTTCACCGTCCGGCTGGCTTTCGCGAAGTCCATCTGGCCGGCGTAGCGCTCCTTCAGCGCAGCCATGACCTTGCCCATCTCCTTCATGGAATTCGCCCCAAGTTCGGAGATCACGGCCTGCGCAGCCGCCCGGGAATCCTCGGCCGACATCTGCTGCGGCATGAATTCGCGGATAATGGCAATTTCCTCGCGTTCCGAAGCGGCGAGTTCCGGTCGCCCGCCGGATTCGAAAGCGGCTGCCGATTCCTCGCGCTGCTTGATCATTTTGGCGAGTAACGACAGCACCTCCTCGTCCGGCACGCCTTCGCGGCTGGTTTCGGTGCGCGCAGCGATATCCTTGTCCTTCAGCGCGGCGAGGACCATCCGCAGAGTCGACACGCGCTTCTGATTTTTGGCGCGCATCGATTCCTTCAATTGATCATTCAGCCGCTCGCGCAGTGCCATGGTATTGTTCCTCCTGGGACGCGATCAGTTAGCACGTTGACGCCGCCGTCCGTCATTTCTATTTTCCGCGAAATCCGAGGCCTCCATGAACGACACGACATCCGCCACCGCCGCCGAACCGGCGGCGAGGCTTTCGCGCGCAACCGCGCGGCTCGTTCTGGCGAGCGGAACGGTATTCGAAGGGACAGGCTTCGGCGCCGAAACGGCGGCAGTAGGCGAGGTCTGCTTCAACACCGCCATGACGGGCTACCAGGAAATCCTCACCGACCCCTCCTATGCCGGGCAGATCGTCGCCTTCACCTTTCCACACATCGGCATTGTCGGGACCAATTCGGAAGACATCGAGTCGCTCACACCCGTGGTGCGCGGTGTCGTGGTGCGCGCCGATGCAGAGCACCCGTCGAATTATCGCGCGATTGCGGCGCTCGATCGCTGGCTGAAGCAACACAACATTCCCGGCATTTCCGGCCTCGACACACGGGCGCTGACGAACCGCATCCGCGAGCAGGGTATGCCGCACGGTGTGGTGGCGCACCAAGCGCGCAGCGAATTCGATACCGACTCGCTGGTGCGAAGGGCACGGGAGTTTCCGGGGCTGGTTGGGCTCGATCTCGCGAAAGATGTCAGCTGCCGGCAGATGTATGCCTGGCGCGAGGTCCCGTGGGCGTGGGGTCACGGCTATGCGACGGAGAGGCAGCCCACCTGGCGCGCGGTCGTGCTCGATTACGGCGTGAAGCGGAACATCCTGCGGCAGCTCGCGGCGCATGGCGCGGACATCGTTGTGCTCCCCTGCAACGTCACCTACGACGATGTCATGCGCCACGCGCCGCATGGCGTGTTGCTGTCCAACGGCCCTGGCGATCCCGCGGCCACCGGCGCGTACGCGATTCCGACCATTCGGCGGCTGGTGGACAGCGAGATTCCGGTCTTCGGCATCTGCCTAGGCCATCAAATGCTAGGACTGGCGCTCGGGGGCACCACCCGGAAAATGGCGCAGGGCCATCATGGCGCGAACCATCCTGTGAAGGACCTCGAAACCAGTAAGGTCGAGATCGTGTCGATGAATCATGGCTTTACGGTAGATGCCGAGACACTGCCCGCATCCGTGAAGCAGACGCACATTTCCCTGTTCGACGGCAGCAATTGCGGGCTGCGGGTTGAGGGCACGGACGTGTTCTCCGTGCAATATCATCCAGAAGCCTCGCCGGGCCCAATGGATTCCCACTACTTGTTCGAGCGCTTCGCCAGGGCCGCCCGCGCCCGCCTCTGATCTGCGGGAATAAACCGGACCCAACCGCGGTATAGTCCGGTGTGGCCGATAGGAATGGCGTAGCCTGGCACTCGCGAGCGATGACCGGCGCCGCAAAGGCGAGGCGCTGCTGCTGCCGCATCTCGATGCGGCCTACAACCTTGCACGCTGGCTCTGCCGTTCACCGGCGGAGGCCGAAGATATTGTGCAGGATGCGATGTTGCGCGCACTAAAGGCACTGGATGGCTTTCGCGGGTCAGACGCCAAACCGTGGTTACTGGCCATTGTGCGCAATTGCTGCCGCACCGTCGCCAGCAAGGGGAGAGGGCGGACCGCTCTTTCACTGGACGATGCGGAAAGCAGCGGGTCGTTTATGGACGCATTCACATCGCAGGACCCTACGCCGGAGGCGCTGACCATCGACCGCGAACGAAGCCAAAGCATCGACGAAGCGATTGCGAGCTTGCCGCATGAATTTCGCGAAGTGCTGATTCTACGCGAGATGGAAGAGCTCTCCTACCGCGAAATCGCCGAAATCGCGAAGGTGCCCATCGGCACCGTCATGTCGCGCCTGTCGCGGGCCCGCGCGATGCTGAAGGAACGCTGGCTCCAGCGCGAGGAGGCGTTGTGATGGGCTGCGCCGAACGGCTCACTACACAAGCGTATTTCGATGGCGAGCTGGATGCCGCCGCGTCGCTGAAGGCGGAGCGTCATCTCATTGGCTGCGAAGAGTGCAGCGCCTTGAGCGACTCCATTGCCGCAATCCGCAAGGCGGTACGCGAAGAAGCGACATATCATCGTGTCCCGCCGCAACTGCGCGCGGCGATCGAGCAAACGCTGGGTGCTCGCGCCCGAGGGCAGATGTATGTCGAAGCGCTGCGCAAGTGGCTCTCGGAGAAATGGCAGTTCTTCGCTGGTGCCGGCACCGGATTCGCCGGCGCGGCGCTTGCGGCTTCGCTGGCACTGTTCGCTGTCGGCGGCCCGGCGCAGCAGGATTTCGCCAATGACATGGTCTCGGCGCACATCCGCTCGCTGATTGGGACCCATTTGATCGATGTCGCCTCGAGCGATCATCACACCGTGAAGCCGTGGTTCAGCGGACACTCGGATGTCTCTCCTCCGGTGGCCGATTTTGCCAAGCAGGGATTCCGGCTGATCGGCGGACGCATGGACTATGTCGATGGAAAACGCGCAGCCGTGTTGGTTTACCGCCACGGTGCGCACGTGGTGAACGTGTTTGCCTGGAAGGATACAGGCGATGTGCAGTCCGGGGCGCGGATGCGCAACGGCTATCAGCTCGTTTCATGGCGTGAAGGCGGCCTCTTCTTTTGCGCCATTTCCGATACCGAAAAGCGCGAGCTGGTGCGCCTTTCCGGGCTGATCGAGAATTTCGCACGCTCTCAGGAATAATGCGCGGGTAAGCCGAGTCCTGCATCTCGAAATTTATCGAGGTGCGAAACATGCACAATCCAGGCCGGCCCAGTTCGTCGCGGCGCGATGCGCTGAAGTGTCTTGCGTATGGAAGCGCGGGAACGTTGTTCGCGCTCTCTGGCGGGGTGTTAACCGCGACCGATCTTGCTGCTGCGGGGGACGCAATCACGCGTGCTTCCGCAACGGACACACCGTTGTTCGTGCAGATCAGCGACACGCATATCGGCTTCAACAAGGACGCCAATCCGGATGTGAACGGCACCTTGAAGCGCACCATTGAGCTGGTGAACGCGATGCCGCAGCGGCCCGCCTTCATGATTCATACGGGCGACATCACGCATCTCACCAAGCCGGAAGAATTCGACACGGCACAGCAGCTGCTGTCAGGCTTGCGCGTGAGCGAATTACACACGGTGCCCGGTGAGCACGACACCACCGATGGGACCGGCGCGGAATACTTCAAGCGCTTCGGAGCGGCGTCCCAGAATCGCGGCTATTACAGCTTCGATCACAGCGGCGTGCATATAGTCGCGCTGGTGAATGTGATGAATTTCAAGGCTGGCGGCTTGGGCGCGTTGGGCGACGAGCAAATGAAATGGCTTGCCAACGATCTGAAGGCGCGGCCGTCCAGCCAGCCCGTCGTCCTTTTTGCGCACATGCCGCTGTGGTCAATCTATGCACCTTGGGGCTGGGGCACCGCAGAATCCGATCAGATTCTGCAGCTGGTCCGCCGCTTTGGCTCCGTCACCATTCTCAATGGCCACATTCACCAGGTCGTGCAGAAGGTGGAAGGGAATATCACGCTGCACACCGCGCGCTCGACGGCCTATCCGCAGCCGCAAGCGGGGCAGGCGCCCGCCCCCGGTCCGCTCACGCTGCCTGCGGCAGAGTTGCCAAAAATGCTGGGCGTCACGACGCTGACGGTGACGCACACCAAGGCCACGCTCGCCGACACCACTCTGGCCTAACCGCTTCCTCTATAAAAAAAGGATTTGTCGATGTTCAACGCGCTTCGCCGTGCCCTGCCTGCCGTCTTCGCCGCGCTCCTTCTTTCAACCGTTGCAAGAGCGGACGGCAACACCGTTACGATCAAGAATTTCACCTTCGCGCCGATGCAGCTTTCCGTGAGTGCCGGCACGATCGTGACCTGGCACAACGCCGATGAAGAGCCGCATACCGTCACGAGCGACACAGGCGTTTTCCGCTCTGGTGCCATCGATGGCGGCGGCAGCTTTACCTTCAAGTTCGAGAAGCCCGGCACCTACAAATATCTCTGCTCCATTCATCCCCAGATGGTCGGAACCATCGTGGTGAAATAGAGGCGGAGACCTGCGCCCGGAATGCGTTCTCTGTCCCCCTCGCGCCCCTGCTTACGTCTTGCGCAAATGTTTGCGCACAAGGGGGCGTTCCTGAGTATCGGGCCACCGCCAGCGTGGCACACTTTTACCCTCCCTTGAAAAGGGAGGGTCGGATCGCGCCAGCGAAGCACGCGAGAGCGTGTTCGTAAGAAGCGCGATCCGGGGAGGGATCACCCTATGCTGCAGGCGCGTGATCCCCACCCGGCGCTCACGCGCCGACCTCCCCTTTTCAAGGGGAGGTATTCAATCGGCGAGCCGCCAGGGCGGAAAGCGACGCATCTCTCCAGCATGATAGAGGCAAAGCTTTACGCCAGCCGGATCGCTGAGCCACGCTTCGCGCCACAGCCAACATTGATCCTGTGGATCGCTGTCGAAACCGATACCTTTTGCTTTCAGATTCGCCACACGGGCGTCGAGATCGTCGCATTCGAAATACACATGCGGGCCGTTCGCCGCGCCGCTCGCGTCATTGGTGAGATGAAGTGAGAAGGTAGCGCTGCCGTCTCTCACTTCGAAGCGCGCATAATGCGTGTTCTTCACGATCAGCTTAAGGCCAAGCGTCTGGTAGAACGCAATCGATCGGTCCAGATCGAGTGCGGGAACGGTTACCTGGTTGAGGCGCATTTCGCGAGATCAGAGCCGCGGCTTCGGCGCATACGCCTTCACGGGGATTCGTCCTTGTCCTCCGGACCGATCCAGCCCTTCAGGAGGCTCGAGGGCGGAGTTCCGACGATGTTGTATCCCGCATCCACGTAATGGATTTCACCGGTCACGCCGCCCGAAAGATGGCTCACAAGGTACAGGGCTGCGTTGCCGACGTTTTCGAGGGTTACGGTGCGCCTGAGGGGGCTTTGCGCCTTGTTCCACTTGAACACATTGCGCGACTCGCTGATGACCGATCCCGCCAGGGTGCGCATCGGGCCCGCCGAGATGGCGTTAACGCGAACATTTTCGGCACCAAGGTCGGCGGCGAGATAGCGCACGCTCGATTCCAGCGCGGCCTTGGCGACACCCATCACATTGTAGTTTGGCGTCACCCGGTGGGCGCCGAGATAGGTAAGCGTCAGCAACGCACCGCCATTTTCCCTCATCAGCGGCAAGGATCGTCGTGCGATGTCGGTGAACGAGAAGCAGGAGATCGCAAGCGAGCGGCAGAAATTCTCCCGGCTGGTCTCCACATAGCGTCGCTTCAGCTCCTCGCGCTCAGAATAGGCGATGGCGTGCACCACGAAATCGAGCCGGCCCCACTCGCGGGCGAGCGTAGCGAACGCCGCATCGAGTTCGGTATCGTTCTCGACATCGGCCTGCAACAGAAGGTTGGAGCCAATGGAGTCGGCAAGCGGCTTCAGCCGCTTACCCTGCGACTCGCCCTGATAGGTGAAAGCGATTGCTGCACCATGAGCGTGCAAGGTTCGCGCGATGCCCCAGGCGATGGAATGGTCGTTCGCGACACCCATGACCAGCCCCCGCCGGTTTTGCATCAGTTGTCCGGTCATGGGATGCGCTGCCAGAGGTCGCGATCAACCATCGTAGCGCTGGAACACAAGGCTGGCATTGGTGCCGCCGAAGCCGAAGGAATTGGACAGCACGCGCTCCAGTTTCGCACCGTCGATCCGCGAGCGGACGATGGGCGCATCGGCAATGTCCGGATCGAGCTCCTCGATGTTGGCGCTTTCGGCGATGAAGCCATTCTTCATTTGGAGAATAGAGAAGATCGCTTCCCACACGCCAGCGGCGCCCAGCGAATGGCCGGTGAGCGACTTGGTAGAATTCACCGGCGGCATACGCTCGCCAAACACCTCACGCATCGCTTTGATTTCCGTGACATCGCCCACCGGCGTCGACGTGCCGTGCGCGTTCACGTAATCGATGGG
>JAICVV010000125.1 GCA_025935155.1 Alphaproteobacteria bacterium | reverse complement strand
GTGAAGTTCGGCAGCCGCATGCGCAAGCTGGGATTGGGCGATGGCAATCTGATCGTGGTGTATGATGGTGGGGGCCTCTATTCGAGCCCGCGCGCCTGGTGGATGCTGCGCGCCATGGGGCATGAAGATGTGGTGGTGCTGGACGGAGGATTGCCGAAATGGCGTCGCGAAGGCCGGCCCGTTGAAGACCTGATCCCCAATCCATCCCGCCGGCATTTCACTCCGCGGCCGGATGAGTCGTTGGTACGAAGTTTCAATCAGATGCGCGCAAACCTGGAGGCGCGATCCGAGCAGGTCGTCGATGCGCGTTCTGCTCCGAGATTCGAAGGTCGCGAGCAGGAACCCCGCGCCGGTGTGCGGCCCGGCCATATGCCCGGGAGCGCCAATGTTCATTATGCGGAGCTTCTCACCGCGGACGGCACTATGAAGGCAAAGGGAGACCTGGCGCGATTATTCCGCGAGAAGGGAATCGACCCGTCAAAACCGGTGGTCACCACCTGCGGTTCCGGCATCACCGCGGCCATCGACCTATTGGCCCTGACCCTCTTGGGCGCAAAGCATGCGGCATTGTACGATGGCTCGTGGGCAGAATGGGGCGCCCGCCCCGAAGCACCGATAGAAACCGCATGAACACGAGGCGTGGTGAGTCCGGCGCGGGCAAGCGCATTCCGACCGTCGTCACCTTTCTGGAGATGCGGTCGCGCGCGCCGGTGCTGGCGCCGTTGCCAAAAGGCAAGATTGCCATCCTCCGCGCCGAGCGGCCGCCGGTGCATTTTTATCGCTATCTCTACGACACCATCGGGCGCGATTATCACTGGGTAGACCGCAAGAAGGTGCCGGACGACGCGCTGCAAACGATCATTCAGGATCCCAAGGTCGAACTTTATGTTCTGCACGCGGAAGGGTGCCCTGCCGGCATGGCCGAACTGGATTTCCGCAAGGAAAACGTCTGCAATCTCGCCTATTTCGGCCTAATACCGGAGTTCATCGGACGCGGCCTTGGTTTCTTCTTCCTGCAGCAGACCGTGGAGCTGGCCTGGACGAAACCGATCGCCAAATACACGGTGAACACCTGCACGCTGGACCATCGCCGTGCCCTGCCCCTCTACCAGCGTGTCGGCTTCGTGCCTTACGCCCGCGAAGACCGCTACATCGACCTGCTCTAAGTCTCACAAGGCTGCGATACCCCTTTCCCTTTCCGGCTTGGACAGGGCAGAGTGAGCGAAAGGGCGTTACAAGGGGAGCTGAAGATGGCCACGACCGACGTAACCAAAGACACGCCGCAGCTGTTCGGCCATCCGCGCGGGCTGACGTTCCTGTTCACCACAGAAATGTGGGAACGCTTTTCCTACTACGGAATGCGCGCCATTCTGGTGCTGTATCTCACAAATTATCTGCTCCTGCATCCGGCGGTGGACAACGTTGTCGGATACGGCGCTATTAAGCGGGTGCTGGAACTGATTTTCAACGCCGGCAATCCGCTGGGCGTTCAGCCTCTCTCTTCCGCGATTTACGGCGCCTACACGGCGCTGGTTTACCTCACCCCGTTTTTCGGCGGCATAATTGCCGACCGCTGGCTCGGACAACGGCACAGCGTAATCGTGGGCGGCGTCATTATGGCGATTGGCGAATTTGTGCTGATGGCACCGCAGTTGCTCTTTATCGGTCTGCTGCTGCTGATTGCCGGCAACGGCTTTTTCAAGCCGAATATCTCCACGCAAGTCGGAAACCTCTATCGCACTGGCGATGCGCGGATCGACCGCGCCTATTCCATTTTTTATGTCGGCATCAATGTTGGCGCGTTCTTTTCGCCTCTGGTATGCGGCACGCTGGGCGAGAGCAACGGTTATCAATGGGGCTTTTTCGCTGCCGGCGTCGGTATGGTGATCGGGCAGATCACGTACATGCTCACTTTGCGCACATTGCCGCCGGATCGCATCGCGCGGGTGCGTTCTGCGGCTGAGACGAAGAAGAAGCCCCTGACCGGGCAAGACTGGAAGGCGGTGATCGCTCTCATCCTGCTGTGCATCCCCACCACGTTCTTCTGGGCGACGTATGAGCAGCAGGGCAACACCATCAATCTGTGGGCGCAGGATTTCACCGACCGCCATCTCATTCATGGCCTGATCGATTGGCAAATCCCGGTCACCTGGTTTCAGGCCTTCAATCCCTTCATGATTTTCGCCTTCACGCCGGCCGTGGTGGCATTCTGGGCGTGGCAGGCGAAACGCAATCGCGAACCATCCACCGTAACGAAAATGGCGCTTGGCCTGTTCATGGTGGCGATCTCATATATCGTCATGGCATTTGCGGCGCACATCACCGGACCGCACGAGCAAACAAGCTGGCTTTGGCTGCTGGTGTTCTTCGCGGTGATCACGTTGGGCGAACTGTATCTGTCGCCCATCGGGCTCGCGTTGGTGGCACGCGTTGCCCCGCCGCAGATTCTCTCCGCGATGATGGGCCTGTGGTTCATCACCAGCTTCACCGGCAATCTGCTGCAGGGCTATATCGGCACCTTCTTCAGCATGATGACAAAGGAACATTTTTTCGAATTGTGCGCGGTGATTGCGGCGGCGGCCGGTGTGGTGACCTGGGTGTTCAATTTCCCGCTCAAGCCCATTCTGGAGAAGAAGGGACCATTGCATCAGCCGGAGGTAGCAGAACCACAGGCCGATCCGCACATGGAACCACGGTTGGCGGAATGATCATTGTACTGCCGTGGATGAGAAGAATCTGAAAAAGGAAACGTGCGCGGTTCATGCCGGGCGTATGAGCGCGGAACATTTCGGCGTGGTGAATACACCCGTGTACCGCGCGTCCACGGTTCTCTATTCCGATCTCGCAGCGCTGGAATCCGGCAAGGTGCCGTATGTTTACGGCCGCCGCGGCACGCCCTCCTCCCGCAGCCTGGAAGAGGCAGTGAACGCAATCGAAGGCGGCGCGCGCACCGTCATCTGTTCCTCGGGATTGAATGCGATTGCGCTGGCGCTTCTTTCGGTGTGCAGCGCGGGCGACCACCTCCTGATGGTCGATTCGTGTTACGGACCCACACGCTGGTTTTGCGACAGGACACTGTCACGCTTCGGCGTCGAGACGACCTATTACGATCCATGCCTCCGTGCCGGTATTGAAGCGCTGTTTCGGCCGAACACCAAAGCGGTGTTTTGCGAAAGCCCCGGCTCGCTCACCTTCGAGGTACAGGATGTACCAGCGATTGCGGCCGTCGCGCATGCGCATGGTGCCTCCGTGCTGCTCGACAATACCTGGGCCACGCCGCTCTACTTCGATGCCTTCGCGCATGGTGCCGATCTGTCGATTCAGGCGGCCACCAAATACGTCGGCGGCCATGCCGACGTGATGCTTGGCTATGTTTGCGCCAACGAGAGCCACGCCGCGCGGCTGGCGCAAACGCACGATCACCTCGGCATTTACGCCAGTGGCGACGATTGCTTCCTGGCGCTGCGGGGGCTGCGCACGCTGCCTGTGCGGCTCAAGCGGCATGGCGAAACGGCGCTGGCGCTGGCCCGCTGGCTGCAACAGCGGCCGGAGGTGTCGCGTGTGCTGTACCCGGCGCTGGAGGACGATCCGGGCCACGGGCTGTGGAAACGCGATTTCACGGGCGCGACCGGCTTATTCGGTGTGGTGCTCAAACCGGTGCCGCACGACGCGCTCGCGGCGTTCTTCGACAGCCTGAAACTGTTCGGGATGGGGTATTCCTGGGGCGGTTACGAAAGCCTGATCGTGCCTTCCAAACTCCACCGCACGGCGAGCAAGTTCTCGGCCGACGGCCCTCTTCTCCGCATTCACGCGGGTCTCGAAGATGCGGATGATCTCAAAGCCGATCTCCAACACGGCTTCGCGGCGATGAAGTAGTCGTTTAGCGTCCAGTTATCTTCACGTCATGGCAGGGCTTGTCCCTGCCATCCATCGCGTGAGCGTCTGCGAGCGATAGAGTCTCTCCGATGCGCAGACGCGCATCGGATGGATGGCCGCCACAAGGGCGGCCATGACGATCAAGGGCAGTACGAATCTTGCAGTGCAGAAGCTCAACTTGAGCAGGTGCCGGTAAGCCTTGGGAAAGGCTCGCATCCGCGGCCGTAGCGCGGTTCATCTATGGTTCAGGTGAATTCGCACAAGCTCAGGCTGCAGAATTGATGAGGAAGTAATCGGAACTACACACCGGCTCACCTCAAGCGTCGCGTTCAACAGGGATGTAACATATGAAACGATTTCGAGTAACCGTTCTGGCCGGATCGTCGCTGCTGCTGCTGGCAGCCTGCGCGACCACGCCGCCGGGGCCAATGATTCCCGTCATGCCCGGCCCGCACAAATCGCCGGCGGCGTTCAACTCCGACCAAGCGGCATGCGAACAATATGCCGATGATGTCGTGCAGGGCCGCATTCAGGCTGCGAACGATCGGCAGGTGACCAACGGCGTTGTCGGCGGCGCGATCGGTGCCGGCATTGGCGCGGCGGCGGCCCATAATGCGGGCAAGGGCGCGTTGATCGGTGGCGCCATCGGCGCGCTGATCGGCAGCACGGCGGGTGCGGGGTATGAGCAGGGCGCGGTGCAGCGGCGTTATGACATGGCGTACGCCTCCTGCATGACATCGCGCGGCAACGAGGTGCCCGGTGCGCCGCCGCATCGGCCCCGCTGGTACTACAAGCGCGGACTGCCGCCGCCAGGCGCGGGTGGCCCCCCGCCTCCGCCGCCGGACGATCAGGGGCCGCCTCCTCCTCCGCCTGGGGAATAAGATAAGCGGATCGACAAAAAACGCCGGCGTGTTTCACGCCGGCGTTTCTGTTTTGTGGATTGCTAGCCGAGGCGGTCCTGCCGCACGCGATAGATGCGGATGGCGCCCATCTTTGGCTTCGCGACGATCGCCTCCAGCCACGCCTCGCCGGTTCCCTTCGCGTCCCGCTTCAGAAGCGAGTCCGTCCGGGCCATTGCGCCCCACTCCGCATAGTCCGGCGCCGGTGAGCAGAGAATCACATAGTCGATGCGCCTTCGCTTCAGCACAGCGCGTTGCTGGGCCGCCGAGCCTGCGAACACTGCGTATGTATCGAGAATACCGGCGCTGTTGCGGTGATAAGGTCCGGCCAACGTTGCGTGGTGAGTATAGGCAAGGATCATCGGCCCCTGATCGACGAAGCCGGCAACCCTGCCGGGCGGAAGCGCCGCGAGTTCGCGGAATGCCGCCGGTGCGCTGCAGGCCTGCACCCAATTTATCTGCACGGCATCGAACTGCTGCTTCACCGGCAGCGACTTCTGGATCTGCGCGCCGACAAAGGCATAGGACGCATTGCTGGTGAGCAGCACGGCGGCAAAGGTCGCCGTCGCACTTGCGGATTTTGGCAGCGCCATCCGGCTCAAGATTTTGGTGACGACCACGATCAATCCGGGCGTTGCGAACAGCAGCGCGAAGGCAAGGCCGCGCATTTCGACACTGGCGATGGCGAGGCCCGCCAAGGCGAAGATACAAACGATCATCATCGGGCGGCGCTTGTCCGCTTCGACGAGGAACACGGCGGCCAACGACGCGAGTGCCGCAATCGCGCAATACAGATAGCCCCCAATGAAATCACCGGGGGCCATGCGGCCGAGGGTGAACGGCGACTGGTCCTCTGCGACGCCGGACATCCAGATGGGATAGAGCCGCGGATCGACTGCGGAATACGGCCCCTGCAAACAGGCCGGCGCGAGCAGTGCTGTCATAATGGCAAGCGCCGCACCGAAACCGAATACCGCAAGCGATTTCCGCAAGGGCGTCTTCAATAGGGCAAGTCTCGGCAGCGCCGCCATGCCCAATCCGCTCGCCACCAGCATTGTGGCGTAGTAGCCGGAGAACGTGTCGCAGGCCGCCGAGAAACGATACGGGATCGCCGTCGCGCCCATCAGCAGCACGGTGCTTGCGACTGCGAGCGTCACGCCAAACCGCACGACCGCTCCACCGATTCGTCCATCGACAATCCACCAGACCGCCAACGTGAGCACTCCTGCCGCGATGTACGGCAAGGTTTCAATGCCGATGGCAAGACTTACAGCCGCAGCGATGGCCGCGAACACCGCAGCCCACCGCGAGCGATCGAAATCGATCAGGAATGCAACGAATGCGAGGCCAAGCGCCAGCTGCACATTGTGATGGTCGATGTTGCCGGGCTTGAAGGGCGTCATGGCGCCAACGCAGCTCGCGCCCAACGCCAGCGCCAGCAGCGCGCCCGTGCGGCCCGCCAGGCGGAACGCCACGTGCGTCAGCGCAAACAGCACCGGCAATAATGACAGTAACGGCCAGACATACAGCGCCCAGCTTTCCGCCGTCTTTGCATCCGTCACGAATCGAAACAGAAGGATCAGGCCCGCAATGCTGCCATCCACCAGCCGGGACCAGTGCATTGGCAAGCCGAACGGCGCGTTCATCCGCCATTGCGTGGTATCGAACCAGGATTGCCCGCCAAGCAGATCGCGCACCTGCACCAG
>JAICVV010000409.1 GCA_025935155.1 Alphaproteobacteria bacterium | reverse complement strand
TTTGCTGCGCTTTCGCTGCAGGTAGCGGAAAACGGCGCGCTCACGATGGACTTTACCCATCCCGTCGATCCCGACAAATGCTGTCGCGGAGCAAGTTACGCGCGGCTGATCGAAGGCTGCCGCCCGCTGGCCGCCGGTGCGCCGTTCGAGTCATCCCTGAAGCTGGCAGATTCGCAGGTCAACGCGGTGCTCAAGCGTTACAACGAGGCGATCGTGCGCGAGCTGGGTCATGCGGATGACGAGAAGCGTCCGGTCGCGGAGCAGTACGCGATTGTCGCAACGGATATTACCGCAATCCTCGCCGGGCTGGAGCATAACGGCCGCCCCCGGCAGCAGGCCCATAACTCTATGGGAACCTCCATCGCCGCTTGACAAATGTCAGGTTGCGGCATCGCGAACGCGCTTTTATACCTCGCGCGCGAGGTCATGTATGCCGGCCAGACAAAATCCGCTGAAGCTCAATCCGCTGCAATTGCGCACGCTCGCAATTCTGCAGGCGCTGGCGCGCTTGCCGGATGCCGCCACGCGCGGGCCGGGTCCGGACGAAATAACGATCGAGCGTTTTCCGCAGGCGCATGGCGACCATCTGCATCTCGCCGATGCCGTTGTTTCCGGCAAGGACATCACCGGCCTTTACATCGACAAAGTATGGCACGCGCTGGAGCGCAAGGGCCTCGCGCGCGCGGACTGGCCCCACCGCATCACTTTGACGGGCGCTGGTCTTGCTTACGAAACCGGCATCGCCGACGCCATCCTCCATCGCTCAACCCATTGATGGCTCTCTCCGCACAGCCGCGGGAGAAACCGTTCATCCCGCCCGCGTCAGCGTGACCAACGCCTTGCTGAACAGTTTCGCGGCACGCGGGGTTTTCATGAAGGCATCGAGCGCAGGTTCGCCTGCGGTGATATGCACATCGCCATTATCGCCCGGTTGAATGTCGCCGGCGATGTCGCCGGCACGAATGGCATCGGCCGTGGCCTTGTCGTCCATTTGATAGAGCACGATCTTGTTCGGGCCGGAGCTGCGATAGAGCAGCAGCGTGTTCAATTCCGCCAACGGACCATCCGACGGCTTGTTGTTCGCGAAGCTCTCCTGAGCGTTGATCACGTGGTTCGCGCCAAGCGTCGCGACCCGCAGCCGGTACACGCTCCAGTCGCCAGGGTTCTCCTTTTGCGGCGGCGTGATGAGAACGGCCGTCATGGTGCCGTCGTCGTTCCCGAGAATGTGAACATAGGCCGGTTCTCCGCCGTCCGGCCCGGTGGCCTTCCATGTGCCGAGCAGTGCCGGATCAACCTTGAACCCAAGGCTCGTTCCCACCGGAACCTTGCTGGTCACCGGCAGGCAGGCTGTTAGCGCCAATGCCGCAAGTGCCGCCATATAAGGAATGAATCGCATGGCCCCTCCGTCGACTGGCGGAAACCTCTGGCGCGGTTGCGGCCGGAGTGGGGCGGACCGCCACGTTTCGAGTGCCCCCGCTCCTCCTTATAATAGCCAGTTCCCCTGAATAAGCCGATGACCCCGAAGAAGCGCCGCCGCCTGTATTTCGCCATCGCCCTGGTCTGCGCCGGGGCGGCGGGTGCGGCGCTGGTCGTGCGAGCGCTGCAGGATAATGTGCTCTATTTCTACAGCCCCTCGGATATCGCGGTGAAGCATGTGCCGCAGGATGTGTCCTTCCGCATCGGCGGTCTGGTGGCGAAGGGCAGCGTGGCGCGCGGGCGCGGTGCCGATGTCCGCTTCGTGGTCACCGACGGCAAGACAAAGGTGCCGGTGGAATATTCGGGATCGTTGCCCGATCTGTTTCGCGAAGGGCAGGGCGTGGTGGCGACGGGCGCGCTGCATGGCGGTATCTTTCAGGCAAGCGAAGTGCTCGCCAAGCACGACGAGCGCTACATGCCGCCCGAAGTGGTGGATGCGCTGAAGCGCGCGGGGCGCTGGAAGGAAGGCGGCACGTGACTGGCGAAATCGGCCTGCTTGCGCTGTGCCTCGCGCTGGCATTGGCCATCGTGCAGAGCTTTGCGGGATTCGCTGGTTCCTCCCCCGCGAAGCGGGGGAGGGGGACCATGCAAGCGAAGCACGCGGGAGCGTATTCGCACAGCATGGTGGAGG
>JAICVV010000156.1 GCA_025935155.1 Alphaproteobacteria bacterium | reverse complement strand
GCCCGGCACGAGGCGATGTTTGCCACCGGGTGATGTTGAGCGAGAGCACCAAGGCGATAGTATCCGGCTTTCAATGCGCGAGAAATGGTCAGGCGGCGGTCTGCTCCGCCGGCCGGTCGGCCACCATAGTCTGCACTTTGGTGTAGTCGGTCTTGCCGGTTCCCAGCACCGGCACTTCATCGACATACACAATCCGCCGCGGCACCGCGATTTCCGGCACGCCGTGATTCTGCGCCCAGCCCACGATGTCGTGGCGATTGGCTTCGCGGTTCGTGGTCACCAGCACCACCTGCTCGCCCTTGCGCGCATCCGGCATTGCGATGGCGGCATGCGCATCGTCCGGCCACAGCGCGGAGGCCACGTTCTCCACCACCGCCAGAGAAACAATTTCGCCGCCCACTTTCGCGAACCGCTTCACCCGGCCCTTGATCGAAATGAATCCTTCCTCGTCGATGCTGACGATATCGCCCGTGTCGTACCAGCCAGCTGGTGGCGGCACGATCGCGCCCGGATTATCTGCCAGCATGTAGCCCATCATGACGTTCGGGCCCTTGATCGACAGACGCCCGGCGTGCGGGATTCCTTCCACCGGCTCCAGCCGCGCTTCGATATCCTTCAGCAACCGGCCGACCGTGCCGTGACGGTTCGCGCCGGGCTGGTTAGCCGCTATCACAGGCGAGGCCTCCGTCACGCCATAACCCTCCAGCAGTTCGATCGAATGTTTGCGCCGGAACAGCGCGCGCGTTTCATCGCGCAGCCGCTCCGCGCCGCACACGGCAAGCCGCAGTGCGCTCAAATCGCCCTGGTCGCCGGCGCGCGCATATTGCGAGATGAACGTATCGGTCGAGAGCAGAATGGTGGCGCCGGACGCGTTGATACGCCGGACGATCTCATGCGGCTGCAAAGGCGTCGGATGAAACACCACCTTGATTCCCAGCAGCAGCGGCATCAGCGCGCCCACCGTCAGGCCGAAACAGTGGAAGGTGGGCAACGGGTTGAACAGGATGTCCGTGGGATAGAGCGTAATGTGCGAGCGCACCTGCTCCACATTGGCGAGCAGATTGCTGTGCGACAGCGCCACGCCTTTCGGCACGCCCTCTGTTCCCGAGGTAAAAAGAATGACAGCCGGGGTGCCGTCTTCCGGGCGGCTGACGATGACGCCCGGCAGAACCACGCCGATGCCGGCCGCCAGCTTGCCGGCCAGCGAAATCCGTTTGCGCACATCTTCGAGATAAACGATCTCAGCCGCGTCCTTCAGCTCTTCGATCAGCGGCTCGAGCCTGGCCATGTGAATGAAGCGCCTCGCCGTCACCACGCGACGTGCTTTGGCGATGCCGATGGCCGATTTGAGTCCGGCCGCACCGGACGTGAAATTCAGCATCGCCGGCACGCGGCCATACGCGCAGGTGCCGAAGAACGAAAACACCGCGCCTGCGCTGGTGGGCAACATCAGCCCCACGGCTTCGCCGGGCCGCGTGCCCTTCTTCAGCGCATGTCCCAGCGCCAGCGACGCCTTGACGATGTCATCATAGCTATAGGCGCGCTCATCGCCGTCGACGATGGCGACCTTCTTGCCGCCATATTGCGCGCGCGAATCCAGCAGCGCCTGGAAAATGGATTTCTCCGCGCGCGTGATGTCGAACGGCACGATTTCTTCGCCCGATGCGGCGGCGACCGTGGCAAGACTCATGCGCGCACTCTATTTCGATTCATTCGCGAATGAGAGGCGCGGCGGCCCGTTCCCCGCCTGCGTCGTTGAACCCGCGCCAAATCCATAGCAATACCAATGTCTTGCGATTTAATGTTTTCCATTCGTTCCCCATTGCGGATTCCGCGATAGAATTGCCGCAAAGATGGAGAGCCAAATGGAAGCAACCGACGGCGGCGGCCAAAACACGCCGGCACAAACCTCACCCGCAGTCACATCGCTGGAAACCGATTTGCAGAACGTGGCAGCCGCCGTCGCTGCGCTGTTCGCCGATGCCCGCGCTGTCGATCCGGAGCGGGACGAATTCGGCCACGCGCGCAGCCGCGCCTACACCGATGCCGTGGCGCTATTGAAGGTCAGCGCCAAGCTGGGCCACAGCATCGCGGCAATGCGCGGCAGCAAGTTCGAGCACAACATCAATGTGCGGCGCCAGGAGATTGCAACGTCTGGCCCTTTCGATGCCGACGGAGAAGAAGACACATCGATTTGGCTGAACGATGAAACGCTGTGGGACTGGAAGAACAAGCGAACCTATGTGCTGGACAGATCGCGCGGACCGGATGGCCGCCCGGCGCACGGAATCTCGGAAAACGGTACCCCCCTCCCAATTTCTGGAGGTTCGAATGGGAACTTTGGGAACTCTGAGCCGCCAGTTTCGCAAATTTCCGAATGACGGCGGAAGCCACATCGCTCTTCGCCGGCGTGCGGCACTTTCCGCCGCGGCGCCGGCGCGGTGCCCAGCCGGGCAATCGCAACCGGCTGAAGCACGGCGGCTTCTCCCAGGCCGCTCGCGGTCGCCATAACGCCGTGCGCCGCCTGGTCCGCCACCTGAATTTCAAAATGGCGCAGCTCCAAGCCTGGCACAAATGCGAACAGGCCGGTGGTTGGGGCTTCCGGAGTGGCGCCGCCGAGGCATCTTCCGCGTTCTCCGCGGCTCCGCGTGCCGAAAGACTTTTTCGCGCAGAGGCGCGGAGGCGCAGAGAACCGCCCGCTCTCTCTGCAAGGCGAGGGGAAGAATCGATCGGTTCCTCCCCCGCGCAGCGGGGGAGGGGGACCCCGCCAGTAAATCGCGCCGGAAACGCAATTCTTGAACGCGCCTGGATATCATGCGCGATTTACAGGCGGGGTGGAGGGGGCAAGGTGCTTTCCGCAGACTCACCCTCTATATTTCTGCCTCATGACCATTGTGCTCGACCTGGCAGAAGATCGCCGCGCGCTCCGCCACCCCGAGAAGGCCCACCGGCCCGATACGGCCGTGCTGCGCAAGCCGGACTGGATTCGGGTGAAGGCGCCCGTCTCCCGCGGCTACGCGGAAACCAGATCCATCGTGCGCGGGCACGGCCTGCATACCGTGTGCGAGGAGGCCGGTTGTCCCAACATCGGCGAATGCTGGACCAACCGCCACGCGACCATGATGATCATGGGCGACACCTGCACGCGCGCCTGCGCCTTCTGCAATGTGAAGACGGGCTTGCCCGGCGCGCTGGATTCAGAAGAACCGATGAATGTCGGCCGCGCGGTGGCGAAGCTGGGGCTGAAACACGTGGTGATCACCTCGGTGGATCGCGACGATCTGCCGGACGGCGGCGCCGAACACTTCGCGCAAACCATTCGCGCCATTCGCGAAGCATCGCCCGGCACCACGGTGGAAGTGCTGACGCCGGATTTCCTGCGCAAGGACGGCGCGCTGGAAGTGGTCATGGATGCACGGCCGGATGTGTTCAACCACAATCTGGAAACCGTGCCGCGGCTTTATCTCACGGTACGTCCCGGCGCGCGCTATTACGCCAGCTTGCGTCTGCTGGAGCGCGCGAAGGAACTGGCGCTCACCGGCTTCACCAAATCCGGATTGATGGTGGGGCTTGGCGAGGCCCGCGAAGAGATCATGCAGGTGATGGACGATCTGCGCGCGGCGCGCGTGGATTTCCTCACCATCGGCCAATATCTGCAGCCCACGCGCAAGCACGCGCCGCTCGACCGCTTCTGGTCGCCGGAGGAATTCCAGTCGCTGGAAGCGATCGCCCGCGCCAAGGGCTTCCTGATGGTGTCCGCGTCGCCGCTGACCCGCTCCTCCTACCACGCCGATTCCGATTTCTCGCAGTTGCAGGCGGCTCGAGGCTCGATGCCCTGAACGTTATCGCCAGGCTGGTCCCCCGAGCGGCCCCGTCTCTACGAGATTGGTGCCCAACCGCTTGCCGATTTAATGCAATGAGCGATGATCGCTACAAGTCGAAGGGATGTCACAAATGAAGACGCATAATGTTTTGAGTAGCCTGGTCATATCCGCGATGTCGGTATTGGTTCCGGCCGGAGGTGCGGATGCTTCGAGCGAAGTGGTTCTCCACAATTTCCCGGCAAACGTTTTTCCATACGGGCAATTGCTGCTTGAGAAATCCGGAACATTGTACGGCACGACTATGGCTGGTGGCGTCCAAAATCTCGGCACAGTGTACGAGATGAAGCCAACCAGGAACGGGTGGAAAGAGAAGGAAATCTATTCTTTCAATGGAGGCGACGCTTCTTATCCTAGCGCCGGCGCGATTAACGGCACCAATTCACAAACTCTCTATGGCGTTACGACGGGGGGACCAAACGGCGAGGCTGGAACAGTTTTCTCGCTTGTCCGCGATGGACGGCTTGGACGCAAACGACTCTGTACGGATTCGACGGCAGCGGCAGCGACGGTCAGCAGCCCCAAGCTGCGCTCCTGTTGGATCAAAAGACAGCCACGTTATATGGCACCACCGCACAGGGGGGCAACTTCGGTTGTGGAACGGTGTTCCAGATCGATGGCGCGGGTACTTACAGCATCCTTTTCAGCTTCGATTCCTACTCACAGGGTTGCGTGCCGACGACCCAATTACAGAGATGGTCTTCGGCGCACAGCGTCATCGGGACCACGTCGATGGGAGGGGATGCAAACGCCGGTAACGTTTTTCTACTTTTTGAGAAACAGGGGAAATGGAAGGAGAGCGTTCTGCACGCGCTCGACGGAAGCGATGAAGGGCTCGATCCCGTCGACCTGACGGCCAGAAGCAGCAACGGCGCTGTGTACGGTGTAACGGAGTACGGCGGCGCCAATGGTGCAGGCGTTATTTTCGAAGTTGGGGCGGACCTGCAGTACCACGTTGTATACACATTTACCGGAGCAGGTGACGGGAAGCGCCCGGTTGGACTCTACCTCGATCCAGGCAGTGGGAATTTGTACGGCGCAACGTATCTTGGGGGGACAAATGGAATGGGGACGGTTTTTCAACTCGCCTTTGATGGCGCGAATTGGGTTCAGACCGTTTTGCACAATTTCAGAGGCGGCAAAGATGGCGCAAACCCTGCCAGCAGGCCCACATTGGATGTGACGGACGGTCGCCTTTATGGGACAACAGCCGGTGGGGGGAAATACGGTGGTGGGACTGTGTACGAGATCACGCTGTAGGCGCGAATGATCGGTAGATTGAATCACGTGGCGATTGCGACGGCGGATGTGCGGAAGGCGTCCGGCATCTACCGTAACACGCTGGGTGCGAAGGTATCCGAGCCAATGCCATTGCCTGAGCACGGCGTTGTCACCGTGTTCGTGGAATTGCCCAACACCAAGATCGAATTGCTGGAGCCGCTGGGCGCCAATTCCCCCATCGCTCGCTTTCTGGAGAAGAACCCCGCCGGCGGCATGCATCACATCTGCTACGAAGTGGACGATATCTACGCCGCGCGCGATCGTATGAAGGAAATGGGCGCCACCATCACCGGCTCCGGCGAGCCGCGCATCGGCGCCCACGGAAAGCCGGTCCTCTTCCTTCATCCCAAGGATTTCGCCGGCACGCTCATTGAGCTGGAACAGGCTTAGGGCGGCCGATGCGCGGGCTCTGGAAAAATCTGCAAGCGCCCCT
>JAICVV010000370.1 GCA_025935155.1 Alphaproteobacteria bacterium | reverse complement strand
CGCATCGCCAAGCAACACCGCACAGACACCGCGCCGGTAGAACGGATCGAGAGTGGTAGAGCCGCCGGCAATCGCCTGACCGAACGCAGCCCGCGCCTGCTGCAGCCGGCCTTCGTCCATATACAGATCGCCGAGTTCCTCGATATTGCCGACCGCGGAATTGACCTGTACCAGTGATTGCAGTTCGCGGATGCGCGACCGGCGGGAGAAACCGCGAAACGAGTCGCCGACCAAGCCGAGGTCCGGGATACCTTCGACAACGAGATAGATCAGCGCGCCGAGCGGGCCGAGAAAGATGATGACGAAGAGCCACCAGGTCTCCGGCCTGCGACGGATGAAGTGGAGGATCGCCACCGCTTCGAGCACGAGGCCCCACGGAAGATAGCTGAACAGTCCCATTCTGTGCGTGTCCCGCACTGTGAGTGAGCGGAAGGTTCAGTGTATAACGCGAATATAGGTCGCCGGCCTATGCCCGACCGAGGTGAAACGAATGGATGAGGATGAGAAATTCTTCCGTAATCTCTACGCGCGCTTCAACGCGCGCGATATGGAAGCCGTGCTTGCCTCGATGCACGAGGACGTGGAATGGGCGAACGGGATGGAAGGCGGTCACGTTCACGGCCGCGATGGCGTGCGGGAATACTGGACGCGCCAGTGGAGCATCCTGGATCCCCGCGTTGAGCCGGTGGAGTTCTCTCGCGGCCCGGATGGCGAAACCATCATTGAAGTGCATCAGGTGGTCCACGACAAGGCGGGCCAGCTGCTCGCGGACCGCCGAGTCGGCCACATCTTCCGGCTCGAAGAGGGCCTGATCCGCCGGTTCGACATTCGCGATTAGGATCGCGGCGACGTATCAAGAGCGCCGATGAGGTCGGCGACGCGGCTCACGTGGTGGCGCGTGCACCAATGCTCCAGCCCCTGTGCGATCCGCTCGGTAGCGCGCGGATCAGCATAGCTGGCCGTGCCTACCTGAACGGCGGTAGCCCCGGCGAGCATAAACTCCACGGCATCCTCGGGTGTCGTGATGCCGCCCAAACCAATGATTGGAATCTTCACGGCGCGCGCAGCTTCCCAGACCATGCGCACGGCAATTGGCTTGATCGCCGGTCCGGAGAGTCCTCCCGTGGTATTGGCGAGACGCGATCGCCGAGTCTCTACATCGATCGAGAGAGCAAGGAACGTGTTCACCAGGGAGAGCGCATCGGCCCCTGCTCCCTCGGCGGCCTGTGCCATTGCGGGAACGGAAGTGACGTTGGGCGAGAGCTTCACGATGACCGGCCGCCTCGTCGCCTGCTTCGCTCGCGTGACCAGGTCGACAAGCATCTCTGCGCTGGAGCCGAAGGTGATGCCGCCATGGCGCGTGTTCGGGCAGGATGCGTTCAGTTCGTAGGCCGCGATCCCCTGCGCCTGATTGAGCCGTTCGATGACCGCAATGTAGTCTTCGACCTGATAACCGAAGACGTTCACGATCACGGCGCAGGTGGGATAGCGGCGCATCGCCGGCAACTTCTCAGCGATGTAGCGCTCAACGCCGAGATTCTGCAGACCGATGGCATTGATCATGCCGGCGGCTGTTTCGATGAGCCGTGGCGGGGGATTGCCCGGCATCGGCTCCCGTGAGATTCCCTTCGTTACAAATCCGCCGATCCGCCGCAGCGAGACGATCTCCTCAAACTCAACGCCGTAGCCGAAGGTTCCGCTGGCCGCGATCACGGGGTTCATCAACTCGATCCCGGCGAACTGAACGCGCATGTTAGCTTTCATTGCGGCTGCGCTTCCTGCGGCTTCGGTTGGGACTGTGGCGCATTGACTGGAGGCGAAGCACTCGGCCCGGACGGCGCGGGGGCCGGCTGCTTCGGTGTTATCGCCGGGGGAACAGTCTTCTGCACCTCGGGCGTGGGTGGCGTAGTTTTCTGCGGCTCGCCGACTGGTGGCGTAGTCTGCGGCGCTGGTTTGGCGGATCCCTTCGACGCAGGGTTCGCCGCCGGCGCTGCGGCTTTCGGTGCTCCCTTCGCCGGTGACTCGTGCGCTGGAGCGCCTTCATGATGCGTAGCGGCGCCGCGGTGCTCCCGCTGCGGCAACTCGCGCGGATAGGCAACCTGTGCCGCGGGCTTCAGTGCCTCGGTCAGCACACGGCCTACGGCGGCGGACGGCATATTGATCCCCATCAGCGCAGAGAACGTCGACGCAATGTCCACCGGCTGCACGCGGTCGAGGTACCGCCCCGGAGCGAAGGGCGCTCCGTAGAAACCAAGCGGCACATGCCGGTCATACATGAAAGGCGTAAAGTGCGTCGTCCCGCGCGTGGCGCCCATCTGGAATGCGGCGGGGATCACCATCACATACCAGCCTCCGTTCGGCGAATAGCTGTGTGCCAGAAGTTCACCCCACTGCGTCGGAGGATAGGCACCGGCCGCAAGCTGCTGCCGCGTGT
>JAICVV010000310.1 GCA_025935155.1 Alphaproteobacteria bacterium | reverse complement strand
GTAGTTTCCCGTCGTCCACGCCTTGCCTGGCTGGAACGAACAATTCGCCAGTCGAACAGCCATGATATTCCCCGAGCCCTTGGCGCAAATGTCTCACGGCGGAGCACTCGAAACCAGTATTTCGATGAATTTTAATTAAATGCTTCCGTTATCCGCCACCATGGCGCACTGCAGGTGTTCGCTTGGGGCTACGCCTCTGAGTTGCTCGGGCCGGCTCAGGCGTGGCTTCTTCACAGGGTGGCGTTGACCATATTGCCCCTCTTCAAGACCGTGGGCCGACTTCCGCCGGAGTGCGCCAGCCTATCCGAAAAGATCCGCGTGCGTGCCCGCGCGGACGAAGTTCAGCCGGTTGTCCTCGATTTGGTAGATCAGGAGGAAGTCGCCGCCGATATGACATTCCCGGTGGTCCGCCCACGGTCCTTTAAGCGGATGATCGAGCCATTCGGGACCAAGCGGAGTGTCGTTGGCAATGAGCAGCAGCATGGCTTCCTTGATCTGGCGCATGTCGTATCGCCCGGTGCGGGACAGCCGCTCCCAATCCTTAACGAATTGCCTGGTGTACGCCGCCGCACGCGGAAGGTTTGCGCGTTTAGCGCTTGGGCGCGATTTCATCGAGCGCGCGGAAAACATCGCCCGCGTTGCGGAAGCGCGCGTTTTGCCTTTTCATCAGGCGCCGCGATTCCAGCATGGCACGCCGCGTTTCCGCGTTCGGTACCTTCAATTCCAGGGGAACGGCGCCGTCGTTCGCCACTCTGGTCAATGTCATTCGCACGAGATCCGATACTGTCAGCCCAAATTCCGCCAGCACTTCACTGGCTTGATTCTTCAGCTTCTCATCGATGCGCGCGCGCACAAAGGCTGTAGATGCCATATCCTGTCTCCCTGACGAGGGTGTAGCTCAATCGAGCACCCGTGTCGATATCGGGGCTGGCCGTTGCGATCACGCCGCGCCTTTAAGCTGGACTGGCGCTTCGGCCGCTGCGGGCTCGGTCGTGAGCGGTTCGCCGTTGGCGTTCACCGCCGCATGCGGCAGGCGCAGGCTTACGGTCGTGCCGTGCCCCAGTTTCGATTCGATAATCGCCTTCCCGCCATGCATCGCGGCCAGCGCCTTCACCAGCGCAAGGCCCAGCCCGGTGCCTTCCTGCTTCTTCACGAAGGCGCCGTCGATCTGCTCGAAGGGCCGGCCAAGACGTTCCAGATCCTCCGGCGCAATGCCAATGCCGGTGTCGCGCACGGAAATCAGCATGCCGCCGCTGCCATCGCGCGCTGCGCTCAACTTCACTTCGCCGCCGCGGGTGGTGAACTTCACGGCATTGCTGAGCAGGTTCACCAGCATCTGCTTGAGGGCGCGTTTGTCGGCGAAGATGCTGGCACAATCGGCGGCAACGCCGGTCTTCAGCACCAGGCCTTTCCGATCCGCCTGCAGCTTCACAAAACGCACCGCCTGGGTGACCACCTCCGGCAACGTGAACAGTTCTTCCGCGATTTCGAACTTTCCCGCCTCGATCTTCGACATGTCGAGCACGCCGTTGATCAGCTCGAGCAGGTGGCCGCCGGATTCGTTGATCAGCGCGGCATATTCGCGATAGCGCGGGCCGCCCAGCGGCCCGAACATCTCGTGCGTCATCACCTCGGAAAAGCCGAGGATGGCGTTGAGCGGCGTGCGCAGCTCGTGGCTCATATTGGCAAGGAAGTTCGATTTGGCGCGGCTCGCGCCTTCCGCCAGATCGCGTGCCTCGATGAGCGCGCGTTCCTGTGCCTTGCGATCGGTGATGTCGCGCGTCACCGCGACGATTTCCGCTTCTTTGCCCTGCGCCTGTTCGGCTGGGCGGCAGCGGATTTCCGTCCACACATGCGAGCCGTCGGCGCGCTTGAGCCGCACTTCCGCCTTGCCGGCGCGGCCGAAATAGCTCGCCTGGACGAAGGCGTGCTGCATCGGGCGCACGTCGTCGGGATGGACGAGCGTGGCAGGCGCAAGCCCCAGTAATGTGTCCGGCTCGCGGCCAAGCAGCGCGCGCGCCGCGGGGCTCGCGAAGCGCACGCGCCCATCGGAGCCGTGCAGGGTGATAAGATCCATCGCGTTGTCGGCGAGGAAGCGGTACATCGCGGCGCCTTCGGCGGCTGCTTCGTCGGCGCGGCGCTGGCGGTCGCGCGCTGCCGCTGCAATCAGCGCGGCCTGGATGACGGCTGCGAGGGTCGAGCCGATATAGAATTGCCAGCCCGCGATCAGCAGGCGCGATTCCGGCACTAGGTGCAGCAGCTCTGCCGCGCCGACGGCAAGCACTCCAAGCAAGGCGGAGATCGCAGCGCGCATCACTGAACGGCGGCCGCCGGAGAGCGCAGCTTCCGCCGGCACCAGCACCATCCAGATCAGCAGCGGCGAGGCACTGCCGCCCGTAATGAGCACAAGATAGGCAACCGTTGCGGCGAACAACGCTTCGGATGCGGTTTCGAGAACCGTAAATGGAATACGCAGAAGCGCAGCCAGCGCCAGAATCGCGGGCGACAACAGCGCGGCAATGGCAATCCGATCGATGAGATCGGGGGCGCCGAAAATCGCGGTGTATCCGGCGGCAAGGGAGCCGCCGATTGCGGCCTTCGCCAGCTGCACGCGGATGAATCGCAGTCGTTCGACGGCTTCCGTGCGCCCAGCTGATTCGAAGCCCGCCATGTGCCGCTTTCTTTTTCAGATTAGCATTTCGCAATGCTCACCCGCTCAGGCTTAACGAAGTTTGAATCGATGAGAATTTCGTTGGTTAATTCGCAAGAAGTTGAACAGTGCGGATTCACCTTTGGTTAACGCAAATGGCCGCGGAAACATTGGCGTCCCAGCAATTCTCGCCGCATTGGGCCATGCACTTGGGGCAGGCTGCTGCCGCACCGAACCTGGGGATAAGTGAGGCGCAGGCAGATGACCCGCCGCAACGAGATTTTGGTACCGCGCTGGATAAATTCTGCCTGCCGGCTAAAGTTTGTCCGAAAGCCGGAACGGACCGTTAACCGGAAGCAAACCTCGCTCTGGCACGTTCGGCTCCGCGAGAGGCGAGACGGATGTTCTTTCGGGCAATCTTCTGGATAGCAGCGGTGGCGCT
>JAICVV010000164.1 GCA_025935155.1 Alphaproteobacteria bacterium | reverse complement strand
GATCTGCTGAGCGCTTACGCCTTCCGCGAATACCGCAATATGGCGATGGTCAATCCCACTCCGCTGCCATGGAGTCCGGCCAGCAAGTCGCCGGTGAAGCCGCAGCTCACCACGCTGCTGGCGCACTATAGTCTGGCGGAGAATGCGGCGGCTTACGTGGCTGATCGCTCCCAGGGCACGGAAGCGTCCGCCCGCGGCTACGTGACGTCCTCCACCTCCAATCCCACCGCGGATCATGCGTATACGCAGTTCGTCGCGGCGGAGTATTACCAGCTGGGGCAGCAGGGCACGTTGTCTGAGGCGGCGCTGGTGAAGGCGGCAAACGGGCCGGAGCCTTCGTGGGAAGTCTATTCACGGCTGACCGATATCTATGTATCGCGCGGCGACTACCCAAAAGCCCAGGCACTGATGGATCGCGCCGTGGTGCGCTTCGAGAACTCGCCCGTGCTATTGCCGAAGCGTATCGAAGTGCTGCGCGGCGCCGGGCGGATGAGCGAAGCGCAGGCGCTGGTGCCGCAATGCAAGACTTATGACATCAATGAACTGGTGGATGCATGTAAAAAGGCGGCCGGCGGATAAGGATTAGCGCGGTCGCGTAAACGGTTGGGGAGCGAGCCATGCGTAAAGCGATTGCAGTGTTGGCGGTGTGCGGGAGTCTCGCGGTTTTCACCTCCCGCTCCCTTGCGGCCCAAGGGGATGGCTATCCAGCCACCGGCAAAGCCATCGACCAGCTTGTACCGGCGGCCGATTACACACCGGCGCTGCAGGGCCGCTCGCTGGCGCTGGGCATCCTGCGCTCGCGGGCGCAGGGTTTCGTGCCGTCGCAGCAATTGCACGACTACGCCAAAGGCGTGCTGGTGCGGCTGCTGAAGGGCGTGACCTTGCCGCCGTCGTTCAAACCGGAGGTGCGTATTCTGGCAGCGCCGGAATTTGCCGGCGAATGCACGCCGGACGGCACGCTTGTCGTCACCGTCGGTTTGCTGGAGCAGATCGAAAACGAGGACGAACTCGCCTTCGTGATGGGCCATGAAGTGGCGCACGCCATTTACCGGCACGAAGCGAAGAACTGGGCGAAAAAATCGCAATACTACGCCGTGGTGAATGGCACCTCGCGCGATGCGGTGGCGCAATCGGCGCTCATCGCGGCCAGCGCCACGCCCTATCTCGGCAGCGTGATCAACCTCGCGCGTCATCTCGAGAAATTGAGCGACAACGTCCTGATGCCGCAGATGGAGCGCGGCCAGGAAGACGCGGCCGACGCGCTCGGCTTCGACCTGATGATCCGCGCCGGTTACGATCCGGAAGCTTCGCTGGCCGTGATGGACAAGCTGGCGGAGCAGGAGGCGGAAGCCTCGAAAGCGGCGGCCGAGGCCAAAGCCGCACAGAAGGAAAATTCCGCCGAGGCCAAAGCAAACGGCATCAACATCGGCATGGGCGTGCTGGGCGTGGTGATCAGCGGCGGCACCAGCCCATGGGCGTGGGCCAATCTTGCAATTGCGGCGTTCGGCGCCGCGGTGGACGGTATGGCAGAGGATGCCACCTCGCATCACCCTGCGACGGAACGGGCCAATCTGCTCAGCGCCTACGCCTATCGCGAATACCGCACGCTGGTGTTCGTCGATCCGACTCCGGTGCCATGGAGTCCGGCCAGCACCTCGCCGCTGAAAACGCAACTGACCGGACTGCTGTCGCATTACACGATGGCGGAAGATGCCGCGGCTTATGTGGCCGATCGCACGCAGGGCACAGATTCCGGCGCGCGGGTTTCCGTCGCCACCTCCACCGGCATGCCGACATCCAATCATGCGTACACGGAATTTGTCGCGGCGGAATACTACCAGCTGGGCCGGCAGAACGCATTGTTCGAGGCCGCGCTACTGAAAGCCGTGAGCGGCCCTGAGCCCTCGTGGGAAGTGTATTCGCGGCTGCTCGACATCTACATCGGCCGCCACGATTACGTGAAAGCGCAAGCACTGATGGACGAAGCGGTAAAGCGCTTCGACAATTCGCCCGTGCTGCTGCCCAAGCGCATCGAGATTTTGCGCGCGGCCGGGCGGCAGGCCGATGTGGTGGCGCTGGTGCCGCAATGCGAGAAGTACGGCATCGAGGAACTGACCGACATCTGCCACCGCGCCGCCGGGAAGGTTTAGTCGGGTTGCTCGGGTTGCCCAGCCGTCATTGGCGGATCGACTCCTACCCTTCAACCGTCATCGCCCGCTTTATGCGGGCGACCCAATTTTCTCTATCAAATGGGTCACCCGGATCGCGCTGTTCCGCGCGACCGGGCGATGACGTGTTTCGTTTCGTCCGCGAAGCTCCCGATAGTTGAAATCAGGCAATAATGTCCGGTAGCAGCGCGTCTTCGATGCGGGTGATCTGGTCCCTCAGCTGCAGCTTGCGCTTCTTTAGCCGCGTGATCGTCAGCTGATCCTTCACCCCCTGCTCGGCCATCGCCGCAATGGCGGCATCGAGATCGCGATGCTCCTGCAGCAACTCGGCGAGTTTCGCGCGCAGCGCCTGCTCTTCGGTTTCCGTCATTCCCGGCCCTTGCGCCTGCGGCGGCCCTTGGCAAGGTCTTCGCCCCAGCGCCGCATCGGCCAAGTATAGCCCAGAATGTCGAGCATGCGGCCCACCATCTGGTCCACCAGATCGGAAATCGATTGCGGCTCGGCATAGAACGCGGGTACCGGCGGCAGGATGATGGCGCCGATCTCCGCCAGCTGCGTGAGCGTGCGCAGATGGCCCAGATGCAGCGGCGATTCCCGCACCAGAAGGATCAGCGGCCGCCGTTCTTTCAAAGTGACATCGGCCGCACGGGTCAGCAGGTTCGTCGTTACGCCGGTGGCGATTTCCGACATGGTGCGCACCGAGCACGGCGCCACGATCATGGCCTGCGTTTTGAAGCTGCCGGATGCAATCGGCGCGGCGATGTCCGCCACCGCGTAAACGTGATCGGCTTTGGCGGCGACCTGCTTCGGCGCGAATCGGGTCTCGTAGCCGATGGTCATTTCGCCGGGCTTGGTGATCACAAGATGCGATTCGGCGCCGGCCTCCTTCAGCGCCTCCAGCAGCCGGATGCCATAGGCGACGCCGGAGGCGCCGCTGATGCCCACCACAATCCGCGGTTTTCCGCGGCTTTTTTCAGCCCCCGCCATCAACCCGTCTTAACAGGCGATAAGGGATGGGCGGAAGAGGGCGTGACAGGCGCGGGCGTTGGTGTTTTAATTCTGCCATCTTTCAACCGATGAGGTGCAAGATATGGCAATGCAAGGGCACATCCAGGAGCTCAACGAAAAACACAAAAATCTGGAAGAGCAGATCGAGACAGAAATGGCGCACCCGGACTGGGATGAAGTCAGAGTCGCCGCCCTCAAGAAAGAAAAACTCAGGGTCAAGGACGAGCTGGAGCGCTTACGCAGCAGCGTACACTAACTCAGAAAAACTCCCCCCGCGCTTTCATCCGTCATGCGGCTTGCACCGCCGGCATGACCTTACGGAACAATTATTTCCTCACTCCGCCGGTTCCGGCGCCGCTGCGACCGGACGGGCCGCGCGAAGCCGCGTGAACACCAGCGCCGCCATCACGAGAAACACGCTCGCGGCGAAATAGCCTGCGCCGGGGAAGTAAACTGGCGTTGCCGGCTTGGTGAAGTAGAAGAAAATCTGTGTCAGGACGATCGGCGCCGCCACCGAGGTGAGGCTGCCCACGCACGCCAGCGCGCCCTGCAACTCGCCCTGCTCTTTCGGCCCCACCAGCTTCGACATGATTGCGTTCAACGCCGGCCCCGCAAAGCCGAACACGGCATAAGCGCCGACGAACACGAACATGGCCGCCGTGTTGGGCGCGAAAGCGTAACCGGCAAACGCCAGCGCGCCGCCCAGCAATCCCAGATACACGCTGTTGGTTTCGCCGATCTTGGGGATAACGATGCGAATGAGGAACATATAGACCACGCCGAGCGCGGCGCCCACCGTGGCCATGGCCCAGCCCACCGTTGCCGTGCTCCAGTGGAATTTCAGCATCACGTAATAGGTGAAGAGCACCGGGTTCGCATCGTGCGCGAGACGCATCAGCACGATCACAGCGATGAGGCCCACGATCAGCGGGAAGCGGCGCATCGCGTGCAGCGCACCAACGGGATTGGCCCGCCACCATTCGAAGGCGCGGCGGTTTTCTTTCGCCAGCGATTCCTTCAGTACGAAGAGGCCGAACAGCGCGTTGGCGAACGACAATGCGGCCGCGGCGAAGAACGGCATGCGCGCGCCGTATTCGCCCAGGATGCCGCCCATCGCGGGCCCCAGAATGAAGCCGATGCTGAAGGCGGCGCCCATCACGCCGAAACCGCTCGCGCGTTTTTCGGGCGGCGTCACATCCGCGATGTAGGCGCCGATGGTGGGATAGGACGCGCCGGCGATGCCGGAGAGAAAGCGCCCGATGAACAGCCAGAGAAGCGTGGGCGCGAAACCCATGATGGTGTAGTCGACCGCGAGCGCCAGCAGCGAAGCAATCAGCACCGGCCGGCGGCCGAATCGGTCGCTCAAATTTCCGATGAACGGCGCGCAGAGGAACTGCATGCCGGCATAGACGAAGCCGATCCACTGCCCCCACCATGCCGCGCCGGTGATGTTCTCGTGTGCCACCTCCGCGATCAGCTTCGGCCACACGGGAATGATGATGCCGAGCCCGATGGAATCGAGCATCGCGGTGATGAAGATGAAGGCGAGCGCAAGCCTGGTCGATTGCGCCGCTGTGGTTTCGCTATTTGTTGTCATGGGCCGAATCTACAAAGCGGCATTGTGCCCGTCCTGCGCGGATTTTCCACGCGTCCGTTGCATGACGGGGATGCCGGACGGGCGGTTGGCATTAGGGTGGAACGGAGCGCGACGGAATTGTTTGTTTTGTTCGGCGAAAAATCGCACACCCCTCCCCTTCTCTTCGTCATCACCCGGCTTGTACGGGTGATCAAATTGGCTCGCCCGCGGGCGATGACGTGCTGACGATGACCGCGAAAGTTCCCATTCGAACCTACGAAATTGAGAGGGGGGTTCCCCTTCTCAATTCCCCAACACACCAGAGGTTGTGGTTCGCGGGCGACGATGCATTTGAACTCAAGAATTTTGATGAATTCGCCCGCCTTTCTCCATGATCCGTGCCGCCCCTCGCTTCTGTTATCCGCGCGTTCCTCAACTCGTGGTGGCCGGCCTCGTGCCGGCCATCCATGACCTCCTCTGGTCACTGGTAACAGGTGTTCTGCGGTACCCGTTCCGTGGCGCTCTCCGGCGGGCGATGAACCGCCCACCCGCGACAACGAGATATCGCCCAAATTTCAGAATCAAGGAAGCGGATGATGCTCCACACGCTCCTGCACTCCGCATT
>JAICVV010000280.1 GCA_025935155.1 Alphaproteobacteria bacterium | reverse complement strand
GACCTTCAGGATCAATTCCTTCATGTCATAGGGCTTGTTGGCGTTTTCCGGCACCAGGGTATCGAGGCTCATTTCCTCGCGGCGCGGATCGTCAGCGGTGGGCCAGTGTGGCGGCTTCTCGCGATTGTTGAGCGGCAGAAAATCGTAAAGGCGCCTCATCTCCTCGATGGCGATGACATCGTTGTCGTAAGCGCCGTCCGCCACCGCGGATCTCGTGGTGTGCACTTTCGCGCCGCCGAGTTCTTCGGGGGTCACGTCTTCCTGCGTGACCGTCTTCACCACCTCCGGCCCGGTGATGAACATGTAGCTGGTGTCACGCACCATGAAGATAAAATCCGTCATCGCCGGAGAATACACGTCACCGCCGGCGCACGGCCCCATGATGACGCTGATCTGCGGCACCACGCCGGAGGCGAGCACGTTGCGCTTGAACACTTCGCCGTAGCCCGCCAGCGAGGCCACGCCTTCCTGGATGCGCGCGCCGCCGGCATCGAGCAGGCCGATGACCGGCGCGCCGTTCTGCATCGCCATGTCCTGGATCTTGTTGATCTTCTGCGCGTGGGTTTCGGAGAGCGAGCCGCCGAACACGGTGAAGTCCTTGGCGTACACATAGACCATGCGGCCGTTGATCGTGCCCCAGCCGGTGACCACGCCATCGCCGGGGATGCGGTTCTTCTCAGCGCCAAACTCGGTGTTGCGGTGCTCGATAAACATGTCGAACTCCTCGAAGGAGTTCTGATCGAGCAGAAGGTCAAGCCGCTCACGGGCGGTGAGCTTGCCGCGCTCGTGCTGGGCGGCGATGCGCTTTTCGCCGCCTCCTGCGCGCGCCCGCTCCCGCCGCGCTTCCAGTTCCTGGAGGATGTGCTTCATCTCGCCGCCCGCTTGTTCTGAGGGCGGAGAGTGTGGGGGCGGGACTCCCGGGTCAAGCCTGCATCTTGGGTCAGTGCGGTGCTGCTGCCCCCGCCTGCGGCGTTGGCGGCTTGTGGAAGCAGAAACGGGGTCCGCTTGTCAGCGTGTTATGCGCCGCGGCGATCTTCCATCCGTCGTCCTGCTTGGCCAAGGTCAAGGTCATCAACGCCGTTTGCTCTAGTTCCTTTCCCTGATCGAGGTACGAGCTTTTCCAATCGACGTGCGCTACGGCGACCTGGGGAGAGAGAAGACGCACCGAAACGTTTTCCGGCGAAAGGTGGCTGCCCTTGTAGTGGCCGGCCAGCAGCGCCCTATGGTACGTGACGATCTTATCCCGCCCCTGGAACCACACGCCGGTGATCACGACGAAATCCGCATCCGGCGTGAACAGATCTTCAAAGCCTGGCATTCCCGGCGCGTTCCAGCTTTTCGCAAAATCATCGACGACGCCGCGAATTGCGGATTCATCGGTGCTGTTGGTTTGCGCCGGTGTGCCGTTCGAGGTGGTGGTTGGCGCTGCCGATAGGTGGCTCGCACAAATCAGGGCTACACAAAGCGAAGCAATCCACAAACCGCGCATATCCCCTCCTTGGGTTGAAGGCGGACACTTCTATCGTATTGCGCTGATTCTGTTTAGGGGTGGGTGTTGAGCAACCCGAAAAACCGCTCGGCCGCCGTCAGTTCGACGAGCAGGTGGCGGCGGCGCTTTTCGGCCTCGGCATCGATGCCCCATTTCTCAGCCTGGAATTTCTCCTCCAGCATGGCGGCGTCGAACGCTTCCCCGGCGTCGACCTCTTCCTCGGCCAGCGCCAGCGCGAGGACCAGCGAGCCGGTGATGACGGTTGCCGTATGGAGCGCGGCCAGTTCGAATTCGTCGTAGCGCGCGACGGCGGTTTCGAGTTCGGCGATGGCCGCATCCGGTTGCGTCACATGGCAAATGCCGGAGCCGACCTTGAGCCGCGCGCCGTAGGTCTCCGCCGCCCAATCGAGCAGCGGGTCCCACAGCTTGGCCTGTCGCGCCACCAGCTCCGGCGGTTCCTCGGCGCGATAGGAGAGCAGGTCGGATTTGGCGAATTTTAGAATTTCCGCCGCGATCCGTTCGCGCTCCGGTGTCACGACATCGAGCGCCGCGAAGGCGAGCCGGGTGAGCGGCATGGTTTGCGGATCGATGGTTTCGCCCTGCGCGCGCCATTCCTCCGCCACGGCCTCGGCAAGCGCGAGATTGGGCAAGGCGAGCATCCCGCGCTTCGGAGTCTTCACCGCTTTTCCGTCGAGCAGCACGGTGTAGTTGCCGTCCGCCGCAGCGAAAGCTGATGCATCTTTGTAGAAGCGTTTCATACCCTCGCCGTCATCGCCCGGTTGCGAGCGCTTCTGGCGAGCAATCCGGGTGATGCAATTTCAGAAAAATGGGTCGCCTGCATAAAGTGGGCGATGACAAAGCAGGAAGCGATGTTCATTTCCTGTGCTTGCCCAGGTTGCGCGCGGTCTCGTTGGCGGTAACGGACGAACGGCGCAACCGTACCGGAACTTTCTCGCGCAGGCGATCCGGCATGCCGTCGTGCGGGCCGAGCTTCGGCACCGGATGATCCGCCCAGTAGGCGTTTCCGATCTCTTTGTTGTACTTCGGGTGGAACGGATACCAGTACTGATTGCAGAACCGTGAGCGCTCGCCGCCCACGATGATGACGGCGTCGTCGTCCCCATTGTTGAGGATGGCATGGGTAATGCCGGTGCCGTTTTTCCAGCCGATGAAATCGCCCTCGCCCATCGGGGTGATCCAGCCGTCGTTCCAGGCATCCACTTTGCCCGAAATGACGTAGACGAACTCGCTCTCATCGCGCTCGGCATGTGGCCAGCTGGTGCGGCGGCCAGATTTGAGCACCTGCACCCGCATGGCGATGCGCGAGAAGCGTGCGCGGTTGTCGAAGCGCGCGTCGAGCGTCTGGTCTTCATCGCTCTTCGGGTAACGATTTGCTTTCTTGCCCAGAAGATCGTGCCAGTGGGCCGCAAAATCCGGCGGCGTGCGCCTTCTGCCCGCCGGGGAACCCGGCTTGCCATTGTTCGGTCCCAGCATGCGAAGCGGTGCATCCTCCCACCACATGCCGGATTTCGTGAGCTGCTCCTTCAGCTGCGGCTCCAGCGGATGCACCGCGCGCGAATTGCGCCGAAAGGCTTCGGTGAACACGAGCACGCGCGCATCAATATCCGAGTTGTTGATTAGCGAATGCGCGAGACCGGTGCGGGCATTGAGGGTGACGCCCTGCCCTGCCTTTAGCCGGTGCAGATAACCATCGGCCCACAAATCCGGTGTGCCTTCCAGTACGAAGGCAAAGATTTCCAGATCGTCCATCGCGAGTGGCGGATAGGCGCGGCGCCCCGGCGGAATCCGCAAATGCGCCACGCGGAAATGATGGATGCCAGCCGCGGTCGCCAGCTCGGAGGCAAAGCCGAAATCCTCACCGGCGCCCGGCGGCGCGGCCGGCGTTTCAATCTCGCGCCAGTTCCGGATGAACGATGGTCTGGGCGGCTGCTTCATTCGTGTCTCGGCGGAAAGGGGGCACGGGCTTCGCTTTCGGTGAAACCTAGAAGCTTCCACGCCTTCTGCATATGCGGCGGCAGCGGAGCGGTTACGCGCAGGCGGCGACCGTTCGGATGGGCGATGTCGATGGAGCGGGCGTGCAGGTGCAGCCGCTTGTCGATT
>JAICVV010000402.1 GCA_025935155.1 Alphaproteobacteria bacterium | reverse complement strand
TGCAGCAATTGCAGAAGATACAGCAATGCTGTATGCATTCGGGCAACAAAGGACGGCACTCATGACCCGCTACACCACCAGCGATCTTTCCCGGAAATCCGGCGACATCATTGCCGAGGCGCTGCGCAAGCCCGTCACCATCACCCAGCGGAACAAGGATCGCCTCGTCCTGCTCAACGTCGAGGATTACCGCCAGCTCGTCGCCCGCGCCGAAACGCGCACCTTCGGCGCGCTCGCCACCATGCCGGACGAGGATTTTGCCGCCTTTCGGAAAGCGGTCGAAACCTATGCGGCCGAGGGTGACGAGCCGTGACGTTCAACGCGGCTAGCGAACGGGCGCGGTCATACGATATCCGTATCTGTGGGCGCGCGAAGCGGCCAAGGGCGAAAGCGAAGGACGCAAATTTCGGCCGGTTGCGGTCGGCGTGCGCATTCCGGACGCCGGAGGCGAGGATTTGCTGATCCTCTTTCCCATCACTACGAAGGCGCCAGCGCCGGAGCGGTTCGCCGCGGAAATCCCCGACACGGAGAAGCGGCGTGCGGGGCTGGATGGAAGGCTGCGCCTCTGGATCGTTCTGGACGAATACAATCAGGATGAGATCGGCCGTTCGTTTTATCTCGAGCCTCAGCCGCCGCTTGGATATTTCAGCCGGGCGTTCTTCTTGCCGCTGCTGCAAGAGTTCATCCGCCGGCGGTCAGAGACGCACGCGGTTCATCGCCGGGGCTAGATCTACGCCGGAATGCAGCCGGAATATGTATCCTGCCGCTCGAATTCTGAGCGATTCGGATGCGGAAGCGAGAGGATCAGTAATTGGCTGCATCGCTTAACCTCGCCCTACAAATCTGGAGTGGTGTGGTTGCATGTCTGACGGCCTTGGGGCTTCTATTTACAATCTTCGATATTTTTCAGCTTCGCAGTGAGCTACTGCGCTGGTGGAGACATCGTAAGGAATTTTCGCGTTCCGCTAACGCGTTAGCGTCCACGGATCACTTCATCGCACACGTAATTCAGCTGGGCGGACCGTTTTCAATGGTACGTTCACTAGCGGTACGAGTAGAAAACGATGGCGGTTGGTACCTCAACCCACCGGACCAATTTGTTTGCACCTCCTGGAATCGCGGTGGAGATCTCATGATCATTAGTGCGAGCGATTTTGTTCAGCGGAATGGCACCTTCAAAATCGAATCGTACCAAGATGCAACCGGTAGAAAGACTCAGGTCAGCTCGGACATGTGCGGACTGCCAATCCTCGCGATGAAGAATGAATACGAGGTCCGCTTTGTTCGGGACGGCTAGCCGAAACTGCGTCGGCGCGTGCCCGTTGCGCCCATCGCGCACCGGTAGAGGAAGTGGGGACAGCATATCTATTCCCTACGCAGTAGGCCGTCGTCTAAGCCGCCCGGATGAGTTTCACGTTGCTGACGTCGACTGCTCGTTTGGCCTGCCAGGCATCGTAAGCGGCCTGCATCCACAGCCACACACCCGCGCCGTCGCCGAACGCCTTGCCCAATCGCACGGCCACCTCCGGCGAGACCGGCTTGCGCTCGTTGAGGATGTCGTAAAGGTGCTGACGCGAAATCCCAACCTGCGCCAGCGCCGGCTTGGCGGGATTCCGATCGGAGGCAGGATGTCCTCGCGTAGCAATTCGCCGGCATGCGTGGGGCATCGGCGTGGGTTTCCGCACCTTGATCGGCGCTAATCCGGCCTTCCTGCAGCCGCACGTTTCGCCGCCTGGATTTCGTTCTCCAGTGCATTCAGGAATCGCGAGCGATCCTGTTTCGTAAAAGCAGCATTGTAGGTCTGGCCGCCGGGCGTTGTTTCGCGCAAATGGCGTTGCAGATCGCGCGTGCCGAGCGCCATGCCGATGCTGCCTTCCGTGAACGGCTTACCGCTTGGCCCCAGCACGCGCGCGCCTTTCGCAAGACAACGCGCCGCCAGCGGAATGCAGCCGTGATGGCGATGTCGTTCGCGGCGATATGTTCCGCAATCCAGTTATCGGCCGCATCTGCACCGGCCGTCACGGTGACATGGCGGAGCAGCGGATTGGAGCTCGGCCGCAATCCGCCATTGCTGACGAGATGCACGGTGAGGCCGTGGCGTGTGGCGACACGCTCCACTTCGGCCTTCACCGGACAGGCATCGCCGTCGATATAAATCTCCACCACGAAGGGGACTATGCCGCGCGGCGCTGCTTT
>JAICVV010000396.1 GCA_025935155.1 Alphaproteobacteria bacterium | reverse complement strand
TCCGAGAACATCCACATTGGCCCGAGCGATCACATCCCCTGGCTGACAGACCGGAAGAACGCGTACATCCGCCTTGAAGGCACCGCGTTCGGCGGCGTGCCGCTCAGCCTGGAGCTGAAGCTGGAAGTGTGGGACTCGCCCAATTCGGCCGGCGTTGTCATCGACGCGGTGCGCTGCGCAAAGCTCGCGCTGGACCGCCACATCGGCGGGGCGCTGATCGGACCTTCCAGCTACTTCATGAAGTCTCCGCCGCAGCAGTTCACCGACGATGAAGCGCGGCAACGCACACTCGATTTTATCGACGGCCGCGGCCGGACGGAACACTGATCATGTGCAGGATTCTGCTTGTGCGGCACGCCGATCATCCGCTGGCCGCGACAACGCTGGCCGGCCGTGACGAGAACACGGTGCATCTTTCGAGCCTGGGCAGGCAGCAGGCTGCGCAGCTGGCGCAAATTCTGGCTGATGAAGCGATCGATTGCCTCCAATCGAGCCCGCGCCTGCGCTGTATCGAAACGGCCGAAGGTTTGGCAACGGACTTCGATTTGCCGGTCGTGGTTGAGCCCGCATTGGACGAAGTTCATTTCGGCGCCTGGACCGGCGCAAAATTCACGCGACTGGAGTCCGATCCCATATGGTACGCCTGGAACGTCCATCGCTCGCGCACGCGGCCCCCGGAAGGAGAAAGCATCGCCGAAGCGCGCGCCCGCATTCTGCAGCACATGGAATCCATGAGCCGCCGCTATCCATCGCGGACCCTTGTCATGGTCACCCATGCGGAAATCATTCGCGCCGTCCGCCTGCATCGCGCGGGACTCAGCGCCGACGCCTGGGCAACCGTCGACGTGCCGCTCGCCAGCGTCACCGCCATTGAAATGGCTCCGGCACCGTTCGCAAGCGCCGTTTTGGAAGCCGCTGCGTCATGAAGCTGGTCGTGTTCGGGCTGACGATTAGTTCTTCCTGGGGAAACGGACACGCGACCCTCTGGCGCGGACTGTGCCGCGCGCTGGCCGCGCAGGGCCACACGGTCACCTTCTTTGAAAGGGATGTGAGTTACTATGCCGCTGCCCGCGACTATGAGGAAATTCCCGGCGGGCGGTTGGTGCTCTATCGCGAATGGCAAGATGTATTCGAGATTGCCCAGGCAGAACTGGAGGGAGCAGACGCCGCTCTTATCACCTCTTACTGTCCGGATGCGCTGGCCTGGAAACACCTCGTGCTGGAGTCGGCTGCACTTCACGTCTTCTACGATCTCGATACTCCCGTTACCTTAGGCCGCATAATGCGAGGCGAAGATGTGCCGTACATCGGCGCGGGCGGCCTGGCAGATTTCGATCTTGTCCTGAGTTTCACTGGCGGCCGCGCGCTGGAGATGCTGCGCGATGAGCTTGGCGCGCGCCGCGTAGCGCCGCTCTACGGCCACGCCGACCCGGACGTGCACCGGCCTGTATCGCAGAATGCAAGCTATCGCAGTGATCTTTCCTATCTCGGTACCTACGCGGCCGATCGCCAACGGGCGCTTGAGACCTTGTTCGTGGAACCGGCGCGTGCGCGGCCCCGATCGCGCTTTGTCATTGGCGGAGCGCAGTACCCACGAGAATTTCCGTGGAGCGGCAATATCTATTTCGTCCGGCATCTGCCGCCCCCGGAACATCCCGCCTTCTTCTCCTCGTCGCGTCTGACCTTGAACATCACACGGCGGGACATGGCGGCGATGGGCTGGTGCCCCTCGGGCCGTCTGTTCGAAGCCGCGCTCTGCGGCACGCCCGTCCTGACCGACGCCTGGGATGGCCTGGACACGTTCTTCGAGCCGGAGTCGGAAATTATTACTGCCGCTACCGCAGACGATTCGCTAGCAGCGCTCGACCGCAGCGACATCGAGTTAGAGCGGATTGCACAACGCGCGCGCGAACGCGTGCTTTCCGAACACACGTCCGCGCATCGAGCGCGCGAGCTGGTGTCGCTGCTCAACCGTAGCACGGCATTGAAGCCGGCGCGGGCCGCGGCAGAAGCGCGAGTGTAGAGCGATGTGGGGCGTCATTCCCGCAGCCGGACGCGGCAGCCGCATTCAACCACTCGCGTTTTCCAAGGAGCTACTGCCGGTCGGCAGCCGCATGAACGGGGGCACGGAACAACCGCGTGCTGTGAGCGAATATCTGGTGGAACGGATGATCGCGGGCGGCGCGGACAAGCTCTGCTTTGTGATCGGCTCCGGAAAATCCGATATTCTGGAGTATTACGGC
>JAICVV010000192.1 GCA_025935155.1 Alphaproteobacteria bacterium | reverse complement strand
TACTGCCGCGATGAACTGGCGCTGCCGGTACAGGGCTTGATGTGCATCCCGCCGGCGGATGAGCCGCCTGCGCCCCATTTTGCCCTGTTGCAGAAGCTTGCGGCGGAGAACGGGTTGCCGCTTCTCAGCATGGGAATGAGCGACGATTTCGAAACTGCGATCAAATTCGGCGCCACGCATATTCGCGTCGGCTCAGCCCTGTTCGGCAAACGCGAGCGCTAGCGCGTTCCGATGGCCGGTGCCCGCGCAGTACCCGGGAGCGAACGCGGCACATAGCGATGCAGCAGCGAACCTTTTTCGCGGAGCCAAGCCTGCGGCTTCTCGGTATTGCCGACCAACTCTTCAACCAGCCGCCAGAAGCGCGGGCCGTGATTCATTTCGCGCATATGGGCCACTTCGTGCGCCACCACGTAATCCAGCACGAAAGGCGGCGCGAGAATCAGCCGCCACGAAAACGAGAGCGAACGCTTGGTCGAACATGATCCCCAACGACTCGCTGTATCGCGCACCGTGACGTGCTTCGGCGCCGTGCCAAGCTGTTGGGCGTAGTAGAAGGCGCGTGCCTCCAGCACCTTCTTGGCCTCGCGCTTCAGGACATCCACCACGCGGCGCGCAGCATGCTCCGTCTCTCCAGTCACGCGAATAATCCGATTGCCATCCTCGTGATCGATCCACGCCGGCGTCCGGCGGCCTTCGCCTCGCCGGATCACATGCTCTTCACCGCGATAAAGGATGCGCGCGCCCAAACCCAGTGGCACCGTCGGCGGCACCTGCTTCAGGCGTTCGGCAATCCAATCCGTCTCGCCACGCGCGAAATCGATTGCGTGATCGATGGAGCGCTTTGTGGGCGCGACCACGCTCACCTCTCCGGTCGAAGGATGCACCTTCACGATGAGCCGCCGCGCGCGGGGATTTAGTTTCACCGCCACCGCAACCGGCTTGCCATCGATGCGCAGCAGCGCGCGCTCGGCGAGTTGCGCACGAGAGGATGATTTGGAGGATGATACCCTACGCATGTCTTTTCTTTACCCGCGGACCCTGCTTCTCTCTTTGACGAACACCCTCGCGGGCGCTTCGCTCTTGCACGCAAACACGACAACGCTGTTATGACCCGGCCCCGCTTCCACCTCGCCTTTCCCGTTCGCGATCTCGCCGAGGCGCGCGCGTTTTACGGGCAATTGCTTGGCTGCCGGGAAGGCCGATCCTCGGACGAATGGGTCGATTTTGACTTCTTCGGCCATCAGATCGTCGCCCATTTAAGCCCCTCTGAAACGGGTGCGGAAGCCCGGAATCATGTTGACGGTGAAGAAGTCCCGGTGCGGCATTTTGGCGTCATCCTGAAAATGCCGGATTGGCGCCATTTGGCCGCCCGGCTGGAGAACGCAGGGGCGGTATTCCTGATTGAACCGGGGGTGCGGTTCGAAGGGCAGCCGGGGGAGCAGGCGACGCTTTTTGTTCGTGACCCCTCCGGTAACGCCTTGGAATTCAAGGCCTTTGCGGATGACTCTAGGGTGTTCGTCCGATGAGGCGGGATCATCCTGAGACGGTGGCGATTGGGTTGGGTGCCTTGTCAGCCTTGCTGCTACTGGGCGCGTTGGGCTTTCAGTATGTTGCGCGGCTTCCGCCCTGCGAAATGTGCCTATGGCAGCGCTGGCCCCATCTTGCCGCCGCCATTTTGGGCATCCTCGGCGGCTGGGCCGTGTCTCGGACGGTCCGGCTGAGGCGGCTGGCCGCGCCACTGGCCTTTGTGACCGCCCTGTTGGTCGCGATTTCGGGCGTGATCGCCGTGTATCACGCCGGGGTGGAGTGGCACTGGTGGCCGGGCCCCAGCCGCTGCACCGGCGCCGCCTTCAAGATTTCTGGTACCCTCGACCTGAACGCGCCGGTGGTGATGTGCGATCACGCGGCTTGGCGGCTCTTTGGCCTATCGCTGGCGGGATACAACGCCATCATTTCCCTTGGTGCGGCTATCGTCGGTTTCGTCCTGACTTACCGCAGCAGGAGAGCGGTATGAGCGCGCGCGGCCGGCGGCCGCAGCCGCCAGGCGTTCCAGCGAACAAAGACATCGAAGCCATGATCCGCGTCGATCACGCCGGCGAATATGGCGCGGTGCGCATTTACGAAGGCCAGCTTGCCATTTTCGACGCGCTGAACCGCACGTCAGGAGCGACCGATGCCATCCGCAGCATGGCGCAAGCCGAAGAGCGGCACCTGAAGACCTTCGACCGGCTGGTGAACGAGCGAAAGGTCCGGCCAACAGCGTTGGAGCCAGTATGGCGCATGGCCGGGTTTGCGCTCGGTGCTGCGACGGCATTGATAGGCGAGAAAGCGGCCATGGCGTGCACCGCCGCAGTCGAGGAGGTAATCGATGAGCACTATGCTTGTCAGCTGGATCGCCTACAGGGTGACGCGGAACTGAAAGAAACGGTCAAAGATTTTCGTGCCGATGAAATTGCGCACCGCGAGGAAGCGCTGGCACACGGCGCCGAACAGGCGCCGGGCTATCGTCTGTTGAGCGAGGCCATAAAATCCGGCTGCCGCTTGGCGATCAAACTGTCCGAACGCATTTAACAGCGTTCCGGGCGTTCGGTGCGCCGCATTGGTGTATTCACCTCGCCGGCAAAGCCACCAGGTGCATTTGGCACGGCAAAGTGTGTCGACAAGCTGGACTTGCTCGGCCTGAAATCCGCTCTCTTGCAAGAGGCGGGTCAGCCTTTGCCGGCCGACGCGCACCAGCGGCACGTCCGCCGGATCGGGCCAATAATCTCCGGTAACCGACGCGTGGACGGAGACCGAAACCGGTTCAGCGCCCGGCAGCAGATTTCCCTCCGGAATCAAGAACACGAAAACGCCGCCGGGACGCAGCACGCGATGAACGGCACGCAGCGCCTGTTCGATCTCCGGAACATAATCCAGAACATTGCACGCCTGCACGTAATCGAAGCTTTCGTCAGCGAACGGCGCAAGGTCGCGCACATCGGCGCGGACGAAGGGACCCACGCCATAGTAGGTCTGATACAGGGACGAGACGATATAGCGACGCAATCTTGGAACCAGTAGCGCGCGTTCCACTTCACCGGGGCTGAGCAGAAGGCCGTCGTTCAGGGGACCGTCGCCGAACACCTCCGGCTGCAAGCGCGCAAGGAAGAGCTGTTTGAATGTCCGCTGCCGCTGGTTGCGTCCGCAGCCGGGACACAGCCGCGGATGTCCGGTCTTAGCGATATAACCGCAGACATTACAACCCGCGACCCCTGGTGGAATCATTATGGGAAAAGCCGTGTCCGGAAGCTTCTTTTGGCGCAAGACACGCCCGGCAGCAGCGGAGACTCGACCGAGCAACGCTGAAATCTTTTGTGCCGTCTGCATGCGTGGCTGTTCCGGCGGACCCCGATATGTGCGAAATGCCGTAGCATCATTTCTGCGCGCGAGAAAACCGCTTGGATTACGTCCGTTTGGAGGTGGAAACATCGGTCCGTTCCTTCGGTGCGCTGCGCAAGCGTGAGTGGATCATGCTTGCGCCATATTGCGCGAATGCCGGATCGACCCGCGCGATCACGGCTGCGTTTCCCGGGCAGCGGCGGTTGCGCGTCACCGATGTGCGTGGGGACGCCGTGGCTTCCGTTTCGATTCAGGGCCGTCGCATTCCGATACCTCCAGATGCACTCGAGAACGGCGTAACGGCTGAACCAACCGGAATGCTTGAGGTCCCCGCCGGCATGGAGGGGGGCCTCTATTTCATCGATGACCAATGGGCGTTCGCCGTTTCGCGCCCGCAAGGCTCCTGCACGGTTGTTCTCCCGGTCTCGACCATGCAGGCATTCAACGATTGGGGCGGCCGTAGCGCGTACACGGAACGCGATCGCCAGCGTGAGACGGGGCATCGGACTTCTCCGCACTATTATTCGCTACGGCGGCCGCTGGCGCGGCGATTCGCGACCGACGTGCTCACCGGCTTTCTCGACTGGCTGCCGCGTGGAGCGCTTGCCGGCGAAGATATTAGATTCATTCCCGATTATGACCTCGCGCGCCCCGGCGCTCTCGCCAGCACCAAGCTACTGCTGATCCCCGGCCGCTCAGAATACTGGACTCGTGAAAGCCGCCGGGCTGTCGATGCTTATGTCGATGGCGGCGGGGATATGGTGCTGCTCTCGTCGGAAACCATGCTGCACGAAATTCGCCACGAGAACGATCGGCTGGCGTGGTGGTGGTGGGGTTCGCCGGAGGATGCGAATTCACCGTTGTTGCCCTACTGGTACGACCCCCTGCGCAAGTATCCGCTGACTCCGTCTATCGGTCCCAATCCGCGATATGGCGGCACGCACAAAGCCAAAAGCCGCGAGCACCCGGAGTGGGGCGTCTATCATGTTCGCGATGTCCGCTCGCCCCTTGCCAAAGCGTGCGGTCTGGCGTCCGGAGAAATCATCCCAATGCGCAGCACGGTTTACTACGATGGTTTACCCGTGCGCTGGTATGATGGCGATGCGCCGATGCTGGACGAACGGGCTTTACCGTTTCACCGCTGGAGCCTGCTGGCCCACAGCTTTGGCCGGCATACGCCGCTACAGCACATTGGAGCGTGGTTCGCATTTCAGCGCGCGCCAGACTCTGGCCGCATCGTGCATTTCGGCTCGTTTGCATGGAGCGCTCCGGAAGGCGTCGGCGGCAAGGGCCCTGCAGGATCAAGACCGGCGGAGATACTGGATGCCACGATCCGGCTGGTGCGGAGCGGTGCCGAACTGTTTGCCCCGCAAGCGAAGCCAATACCGGTACCGCTCCGGGTACATTTGAAGTCGTTGTTC
>JAICVV010000116.1 GCA_025935155.1 Alphaproteobacteria bacterium | reverse complement strand
TATCGGCAGCGCGATCGGCCCATTGCTTCGCCGTGAGCTGCTCGCGCGTGAAGTCGGCCAGCACATAGGCATCGTCGCCACACAGGCCCGCTACCACGATGCCGCACGCGCCTTTTTTGCTGGCCGGCGGATCGACGCCGATTACAATGCGGCCGCAGGCCGGGACCGCTTTCACGCGGAATGCTTCAATCCAGTCGCGCTGCCACAGCGCGCCTTCGACATCTTCGATGATTTCGCCGTCCAGCTCCTGCCGGCCCAGCCGCGTTTTGCCGTAAGACTTTTTCATCGACGCGATGAACGACTTCGCCAGGTTGGCGGCGTTGTCGTATGTCGTGCTTTTCGTGAACGCGCATTCCGGATCGTCTTTCAACGCCAGCAGCGCCGGGATCGGGCGCGGCGTGGTGGTAATCATCATCCGCGGATTGTCTCCAAGCCGTAATCCCATCCGCACCATGTCGAGTGCGGCCTGCGGTTCCGGCCATTTGCAGAACTCGTCGCCCCAGGCGAGCTCGAACTGGTAGCCGCGGATGGAATCCGGCTCGTCGGCGCTCATGACATAGGCTTCGGCGCCCGATGCCGGCCAGCGCACGCGGCGCAAACTCGGCTCGTATTCGGCGCCTTCGCTCACGCTGAGCAATCCCGACGGTCCTTCGATCATCACCTGCCGTGCATCGGAATGGGTGGCCGCGATCAGCGCAACGCGCTTCACGCGCTGCGTTCGAATGTGGTCCGCCACCCACTCCGCGCCGGCACGCGTCTTGCCGGCGCCGCGTCCACCCAAAAACAGCCAGACGCGCCAATCGCCTTCCGGCTCAAGCTGATCGATGCGCGCGCAATAGTTCCACGCCTCCGCGAGATGGGCCGATTCTTCATCGGTCAGTGCGTTCAGCAGCTGCTTTCTCGAATTCAATGGCAAGGATGCGATCGATTCGAGCTTCGAGCGCCTTGCGTCCGCCAGATCCATCATTCGCGGTAACCTTGCTTTTGCGCGCGGCGGCGCGGCCGGCTTCCAGCTTCACCAGCCGCTCCATGGTGCGTTCGAGGGAGGCGAGAATGCGCGCGTGCCGCTCGCGATCAACTGGCTCCAGATCGGCGGCCGTTTTTGCTTCCATGATCGAGAGTTGTTTCCGCAGTTCCTTGAAGAGGCGCATGATGACGTCATCCATCTCATCGGGATTGATGTCGGTGGGCTTCAGCCCGCGGGTGACGAGCGCCGAACGCATACCGGCGCCCGCAGCCGGTGCGTCCGGCACGTGAGGCATGTTCAGGTTCCTTGCTCCTAAAGCGGAACGTTCGTCAGCTGCGAAACGAGGGGTGTTTCGCTGCCGGTCCATTCGTACTGAAAGTGATCGCCCTGCGTGACATTGAGCAGAAGGCGCGGGCGGAACACTGCCAGGCACACGCCGCCCCCATGCCGCACGCTATCGTAACAGATGCCGTTCGAGCCGGCGCGCCGGAGCGTCACCCCGTAAGGCTGCGATTCGGCATAGCTTGTGGGTGAATAGAGCGCCGGTAATTCCTTCTGCCGCCCGCGCACATCGTCGAACTCAGCATTTACATCGGCGCGCAACTCCCGCATCTGAATGGTTTGATAAAAGCCGCCCGCCGAATGCGCCAGCCTCCGCGTGTGGTGGTACACTGTTTCCTTTATCGCCGTCTGCAAATCGAAGGAGCAGTACCATGCGCCGATTGTGCCATCGGTGAACCGCCCACCGGCTTCATCGGCGTGCAGATACGCCGCCATCACGATGGTGGCATTCGGCGTACCGGCCGCCCATTCGCTTTCCGGCAGTTCGTACAGGCGCTGTAGCGGAACGTGCAGCCGGTCATTCGTCAGCATCTCCAGTTCATAGGCGGCAGCAATATCGGCCGGCGCACTCACGCGATCGAACACGCCGATGGTCGGCCAGCGGCTGGCGATCAGGCGATGCGTGCTGTGCGCGATGCGGTTCTGCGCAGGGCCCGTCACCGGACGCCGCGCCAGGCATCGATGTAGCGGCGCGTGACGTACAGATCTTCGATACCGCCGCGCAGCATCCGCGCCAGCGGCGACAAACCGCCGAACGCAGCTTCGGTGTTCTCGCTTTTGAGCCAGCGCTTGCCGCCATCGCCATCGGCAAACAGCAGCGCCATGCCCTTGTAGATGCCAAGCACCAGCGACACGCGCTCCAGCTGGTCGCGCGACAACGCTGCGGCATGACCGCTTTTCCAGTTGTGCAGCGAAGACTTAGAAATCCCGCCCAGCAGAATGCGCTGCTGATCGGCGGTGAGCGCCCATTCATCGGCGATGCTGAAGAAGGTTCGTAGTCCCGGGGCGGTCAGCCGCGCGCGGGCGGCCATGCTATCCAGCGATGTTCCAGCCGGAACCCAATTTGCCGGCGCTTCTGCGAATCCTGTGGCTCTCATCGTTCCTCCAGATTTGGATATATAGTCTATATCTGGAGAACGCGCAAGGCAGAAAGATGTTCTTCGCCGCCAAGCCGGCGAGTTTGCCGGCCGCGTTTCATCAGGGCGTAGTTCCGGAGATGGGTATAATATGCAAAACAAGCGGCACGCTGTCAACGGCCAGTGTGAAAATTTTTCTGTTCTGGGCCGAAAAGTCCGATAATCGGCAGAAAGCTGGCGCTAAGGGATTTTCGCCCGCAAATCGAACCGTCAGCAAGCGTCTGCTGCGGAATTTCCAGTCTGGCCGATAAGAATAGCGTCGTCCGCGGCAGAGTGACGGTCAAACCGGCAGTGGGAAGGAGCGGTCACGAGCAGCATCTCCCCGGCCGCCAAGGAATGCGCGCCGGTAGATCCAGGTCCGCAGCTCCTTCCGGGAGATAACACAAACTTGAAAACCAATTTCGCCCAAAGGTCCTGTGGAAAAGTTCGTGTGCGTAGGGGCCCGTTCAAAGGCCGGTTTTTTCGCCAACGGTTTGTTAACCGCGAATCGGCACATCATGCCTCCGAGCCTTGCGCTCGCGTGTTGAGCAAATCGGGGGGGCCGGAGGTTACAACGTGCCCAAATATCGTGTCTGTTATCGCCGCGGTTCGTTCACCCTTGCCGACCATTGCGAGAATTACGGCGAGGCGCTGGCGCGCGCACGGTACCTGAAATCGCAGCGCGGCGTGTGGACCGTCCGCCTGGAAGACATGGCGGGCGTTCTGCTTCGCGGCGATTTCGACCTCGATATGCGGTTGCCGGTGCCGTCTCCGCGTTCCTGTGCCGTATCGGAATCGGACGGCGATGAATGTGCCGCGCCTGCTCGCGGGCTGTACGCTGCGAATTCATTTCAATAGCACGCGCACGCGTTGCTGCGGACATTCTGGCGGGTTATCCGGCGCATTTCACCGCCGCGGAAACGGAGGCAGCAATGGTCTCGGGCGCCTCTGCGATATCGGCAATGATGTAAAGGGGCCGTGCTTTCGCTTCCGTGTAGAGCCGGCCGATATATTCTCCCAGCACGCCCACGCAGCAGAGCTGCACGCCGCCGAGAAACATGATCGCCACCATCAGGGAAGCGTAACCCGGCACATCGGCGCCAAAGAGCAGCGTTCGCGCTACAAGAAACGCCGCGTAGGCAAATCCCGCCAGCGACACAACGAAACCGGCAATGCTGGCCATGCGAAGCGGCGCGCTGGAGAAGCTGGTGAACGCGTCCACCGCAAGATTCAGCAGCTGCAGATAGCCCCAGCCGGACTTGCCGGCCACTCTGCGCGGCCGCACATATTCTATCCCGATCTGGCGGAATCCTACCCAGGCGTACAAGCCCTTCATGTAGCGGTTGCGCTCCGGAAGCGAGAGCAGCGCATCCACCACGCGGCGATCGAGCAGCCGGAAATCGCCGGCACCGGCGGGGATGTGGATTTCGGTCAGACGGTCGAAGATCGTGTAGAACCAGCGCGCGCTCAGCCGCTTCCCAAGAGAATCGGATTTCCGGCAGGCGCGAACCCCATAAACGACATCGTACCCCTGCCGCCATTTGTCCACGAATTCCGGAATGAGCGATGGCGGGTCCTGGAGATCGGCATCGATGACGACAACCGCATCGCCGGCTGCGTGCGCGAGGCCCGCGGAAATGGCAGCTTCCTTGCCGAAATTGCGCGCCAGATTTAGCACGCGGATATGACGGCGGCCGGGCAGCTGCGCATGGAGCAGTTCGAGCGTGCGGTCGCTGCTGCCGTCGTTGACGCAGACCAGTTCGATTTCGCATTCCAGAACAGGCGCAATCCGATCCAGCGCCCGAAAAAAGGCGGGAATTGCGCATTCTTCGTTGAAGAACGCGGCCACAATCGAAATCAGGCAATCCCGCGGCTGAGGGCGGCTTTGAGGCTGCGCGACAACATAATGCGCCTGCAGGGCGCTCGAGCGAGGAAATGCCGCCGCGCGCATTCTACAGAACCTTGCCGTATACGACGCGCCCCACGCCCGGTCCGTGGAAGCCGGCGAGCGAATATACGTAGAAGCTGTCGAGCGGTGCGGCCCCGCGTCTGCGCGCAACGCGCCTGAGGAGAATCACCCTGAAGAAATGTTTTCGCGCGGCGCCCAACTCGCGCGACGGCTCTTGCGTCACATATAGCCACGGACGCTGTAACAGCGCCGATCCGGCCTTTGGGGTTTCGAGCCAGCGTTGCTCATCGGCGATTTGCACAACGGCTATGCCACGCGGGAGATAGAAGGAAAGCCAGCCGGTGACGACGTATTTTCCGGTAAGGATAGCGGCAGCATGCTGCTGCGCCGCGAGCGTTGCGATTTCGCCGGCGGCATCCTTGACGCCGATTCCCATCATGCGGGCGATCGGATCCCGTTTGCCGGCCACAATCGCTCCCGTCCAGGTCTGCACGTAGGCGGCAGTGAGGATGACCAGTGCGACGGGAAACGCGAGGCGCTTCGTTATTCGCAGCGCGGATGAGAGCTGCTCCAATGGCCGGCTCAGTGCATACGCCGCCAGAATGCAAAGCGCCGGATAAATGAACGACGGCCAGTTCCCCTGCACGCGATCGTGGAAGGCATGCACGATGAAGTACACCGCCGCCGGCAAAACCAGCGCCGCCGCTATCGGCATCGGCGAAGAGTCCCGCCAGGCCTTTCCGGCGCGATACAATCCGGCCACCGCCGCCGCCAGAATAAACGGGGATGCAAGCGCGATCTGCGCCAGCGCGAATTCCAGCGCATGGCGGTAACCGATGCCACCGGCGGTGACCCGTCCAAACTGGAACTTGAACGAAATCCAGCCGTGCGCCGCGTTCCAGATCAGCGCCGGCATGAAGCAAAGCGCCGCCACGACGGCTGCGATGTAAGGCCATGGCGTCCGCAGCCAGCGCCGTCCCTGCTGGGACACGGCGCACCACAAGCCCGTGCCCGCCACCAGAAAGAATGCCGTGTATTTCGAGAGCAGCGCCATGCCGAGCGCGCCAGCGGCCGCCAGCCACCATCGGCCGTCGTCCGTCGTCTGCAATTTCGCGAGGCTGAAGAGCAGAAAGGCTGCCGCCGTGATCACCAGCGCGTCCGGCGTGGCGGCCAGCAGCTGCGAATTGGCCATCAGGGTGACATTGAACAGCGAGCAGGCCAGCGCGCCCGCTTCCTCCGAACCGGCCAGAAGCGCTCCGGCGCGCCAGAGCGCCCAACTGGACGCCACCGAGCAGAGCAGCGAGAACGCGCGCACGCCTATTTCGGAATCGCCAAAAAGGGCTGTGCCCGCGCGGATCGTCAGCGCGATCAGCGGCGGGTGGTCGTAATAGCTGAGGGCAAGATGCTTCGACCATAACCAGAAATACGATTCGTCGAACGACAGCGGCAGATGCGCGGCCGTCGCAATGCGAAGCGCAATCAACAATGCATTGAGCCAGAAGAGAGCGTGAATGCGCGGAAGCACGAGCCGCGCCTGCGCGGGAAACGCAGCATCGGATAGGGGAGACGCCATCCAGCCTCGCATTGTGCGAACATGCCCGAGTCCCCCGGCTCGCGCGGGCCAAACGGTAGCGCAAGTCCGCGCCTCCACCGCGACGGAACGGGATGAAATTTTCTTTAGCACTCGCGCGCGATTGCGAATGCGTGGCAAACCGATTCGCAAATCCAGTGACGGACCTGCTGAGGCGATTGCTGCGCCCAGCGGTAGCTACCCGGTCGATGCCTGCTATCTCAGATAGGGGCGGCCGCCCGTCTCAACTGCCGGGGCTTTCGCTGAGATGCATGCACCATAATGAGCCGCGCTCGCAGCTGAGCGATTCGCCTGAACAACATCGCGCACGTCAAGAGCAACGTGCCTGTTATTGCGGGTTGCCGCTGTCGTCAGCGTCGCCGCCCTGATCGACATCCGGTGGAGGCGGCGGAGGCGGACCGGCGCGCGGCGGCGGTGGGGGCGGCTCGCGGCGAGGATGCACCGCGCGCACCGGCGGCGGGCCGATCCGTTCGGGATAAACCTGATCTTCATCCGCGGAATCGGAGTCGTCGGGCGGCGGAGGAGCGGCACGCGTTAACGGAACGGAATGCTCCGGCGGAGGTTCGCGCGGCGCTGAGGCTTCCGCATTCGAGTCATCGGAAGACGGCGGCCTGCCGCGCTTTGCTTCGTTGCCGCCATTGCCGCTGAACAGCCAGTTCCACCAGCCGCCCTTGTCCTGATCGTGCTTCGCGGTTTTGGCGGTGCCGTCAGACTCGCTATCGTCACCCGTACTGCTGTCGCCGGAAGGAGAAGACTCTGTGTCTTCCTCC
>JAICVV010000377.1 GCA_025935155.1 Alphaproteobacteria bacterium | reverse complement strand
GCTTCCGCAAGCCGCGCAGGCTCTGAGCCGCCCAGCTGCAGCGCCACAGGTCTTTCGAACGGATCGAAGGCGAGCAGCCGTGCGCGGTCGCCGCGGATCACGGCTTCCGCCGTCACCATTTCGGTGTAAAGCCGCGCCTCCGCGGTGAGGAGCCGGTGGAGATAACGGCAGTGCCGGTCCGTCCACTCCATCATCGGCGCGATGCAGATTTTGTAGACCGGCGGAACCATTCCGGCAGCGAGTTTCTTCATAAGGCTTCGCATTGGATGTAGGCGAAAACAGTGCAGTTGCCAAATGTGCGGAAACCGCGTGGGATGGTGCTATGGCAGATACTTCCTCCGTGCTCGAAACGCGGCACGATCAGGCGTTTCCGCAATTTACCGAAGCAGAAATCGGGCGGCTGCAGCAGTACGGAACGGCGCGCCACTACAAGACAGGTGATCGCCTTTCGGTTTCCGGCGAAATGGCGCCGGGCATGCAGGTGATTCTCGCCGGCGAAGTGGAAGTCACGCTGAAGGATCCGCTGGGCCAAAAAGAATTCATCGTCATGCACCGCCGCGGATCGTTCACAGCGGAACTTGCGACGTTGTCCGGCGCGCCTTCGCTGGTGACGGCTACCGCGAAATCCGATGTCGAGGCGCTTGTCATCCCGCCCGCGAAATTGCGCGAGCTGATGGTGGAAGAAGCCGAGCTGGGCGAACGCATTATGCGCGCGCTTATCCTGCGCCGCGTGGGATTGCTGGAAAGCGGGCGTTCCGGGCCAGTCATCATAGGGGGCGCGGAGCAGAGCGACGTGCTGCGGCTCGGCAGCTTTCTCGACCGCAATGGCCATCCTCATCAAATCCTCGATCCGGGATCGGATGCGAACGCGAAATCGTTGCTGGAGCAGCTGAATCTTTCCGCCGCCGATCTGCCGGTTGTCGTTTGCCCGACGGGACAGCGCCTGAACAACCCGACCGAGAACGAACTCGCCAGCTGTCTGGGGCTGGTACGGCCGATCGATTCCACCACGCTGTACGATGTGGCGATTGTGGGCGCGGGGCCTGCGGGACTTGCCGCGGCGGTGTATGCCGCGTCCGAAGGGCTGGAGGTACTGGTGCTCGATCGCCGCGCCTTTGGGGGCCAGGCCGGTGCGTCGGCGCGCATCGAAAACTATCTCGGTTTCCCCACCGGCATCACCGGTCTTGCGCTAACGGCGCGCGCCTACAATCAGGCGCAGAAATTTGGCGCCCAGTTTTCCATTCCCGATGAAGCCGTGCGCCTGCGCGAGGCAGACGTGGCGCTCATGCTCGACACCGCGGATGGCGATCATGCTCGCGCGCGCAGCGTGGTGATCGCCACCGGCGCGCGGTACCGCCGGCCGGACATCCCCAACCTTTCCGAGTTCGAAGGCTCGCATGTGCATTACTGGGCGTCTGCGCTGGAGGCGAAACTGTGCGCAGGCGAGGACGTGGTGCTGGTGGGCGCCGGCAATTCGGCGGGGCAGGCGGCGGTGTTTCTGGCGGCGCGCGTGAAGAAGGTGTGGCTGCTGATGCGCGGCAAGCGGCTGGAAGATTCGATGTCGCACTATCTGATCGAGCGTATCGCAGCACAGGATAACATCGAGGTGCTCGCCGAAACAGAGATCGCCGCGCTGGAGGGGCACCATGGCAAACTCGAGCGTGTGCGCTGGCGCTACAAGCCTTCCGGCAAGGAAACGGAGCGGCGCATACGCCACGTGTTCCTCTTCATCGGCGCAGAGCCGAACACCGGCTGGCTCAAGGCTTCGGGAATTGAGATCGACGAAAAGGGTTTCATCCGCACTGGGGTCGAGTGCGGCAAGCATCATCCGCCGCTGCAGACGAGCAGGGCAGGCGTGTTCGCGATCGGCGATGTGCGCTCGGGCTCCGTCAAGCGGGTTGCCGCCGCAGTGGGCGAGGGCGCACAGGTTGTCGCTGCCCTGCACGCCCATTTCGCGGAGCGGGACCAGGCGCGCTAACGCTCGGTCTGGTTTTCGGGCTCCTGCGCGTGCGTCTTGCCTCCACGCGGACCATCGGCCGGTATCTCCGCCTTCCTGACGGACTGACCGTCACCGCCGCCCGGGATCTTCTTCAGCTCACGCTCCACCGTTTCGCGCGAGCCTTCGGCGGGATCCTGTTCGGGATGGGGTTCGCCCATGGTCTCCTCCTGTGAGGCGTTAACCGGCCAGGAGGACCTCCCGTTCCTCTATCAGCGGTGAAACGGTCCGATCCAGATACCGGCCAGCGCTGCCAGCGACACAAGGGCAAGGAAACCGCTGATCGCATACAGCACGCCGGGGGGAATGTGGCGCACGTCCGGCCGTGGCGGCGGGGCGCCGGCGAACAG
>JAICVV010000205.1 GCA_025935155.1 Alphaproteobacteria bacterium | reverse complement strand
CCTCGGCCGTGGGGACGGTCGCAGTATCGCTCGATAACGCCGGAAGGGTGATCGGTCACTACACCACCCAGAACGGCCTGATAGAAGCGTTCCTGCGCGACAGCGATGGAACGATTACAACGTTCAGCGTCGCGGGGGCACAGCAAACCTTCGCACCGGATCTTGCGGCAAAAAAAAACGGGGGAGCCATAACAACCGGATATGCGTACGATGCCGCCTTCCACGCCACCGGTTACGTCCGTAGTGCACAGGGATTTATCACAACTTTCGAAGCGCCCGGAGCCGGAAGGGACACAGGCCAGGGCACTTTTGCGACGTGTATAACGGGTGATCGTTGGATTGCCGGATATTACATCGATCAAAGCAACTTTACGCACGCCTTCATCCGCACTCGTTTTCGTTAAGGGCGAACCACCGGTTACGAAAAACGAAAGCCCGCGGGATCGCTCCCGCGGGTTTTCTGCTTTCCGCCATCGGCCTCGCGTGGAGGGGCTTACCGCAAAACCTCAGGCTTCCAGATTCGCTTACAGCCGGAAGCTGATTCCCACGAACGAACCGGTCCGCGGATTGACCTTGCAGAACGCGGTGCGGCCGAAACGGTTGACGCACTTCACCACGTAATAGCCGCGATACATGTAGGGCGCGCCGACCACACGGATGTTGCGCGCCTTCACGACTTCCAGCACGCGGCCGCGGTCGATGTAGCGCGCGGCGACGGCGCGGTTCGGCGCCACAATCACCTTGTGCTTCTTCTCGATCACCACAGCCGCGTTGGAAACCGTGCTCGCCACCAGGGCAGCCACGCCGATCAGGCCGGCGATAAACGTGCTTCTCATGACTTATTCTCCTTTTCCATTTCCTCGGCCCATGTGCGGGCGAGCGATGGGCGGGAGAATGCGGGTGCTGCGCTGAACGCACTCTGGAGCGCGAAAAAATTCTCCGTTCATGTTGCTGAAGCAGAGATGAACGAAAGGCGATGGAGAACAGCGGGACTGCGGCGGTTTCCAGTCAGTCGTTATCCGGCGGCAGCGGCGTTGACTTGTCACCGATGAAGGACGCGGCGCTGCGTGTCGTTTGAATGGGTATGAAAGCGCGGGGCGACGCCTGCAAATTGTAAAAGCCTTGAAGCCTTTGGGTGAGGTCGCCGCGGCTGTCGGCAAACCCCAAGGCGCCGATGGCGATTCCAAAATTGAACTCGGCGAACCTCGCGATTGTGCCGAAGTCCGAGCGATTGTTATCAATATAGGCTTGCGGCGTGTAGGCGGAAATAAAGATCATCGGCACCCGGAATCCGTACTGGTACGCGCTGTACGGCGAAGGAAGAAACTTCGGCGATTCGTGATCGTACCAACCGCCCCAGTCATCCCAGACCGCCACGATAGCAGTGTTCAACCAATAACCGCAGCTGCTCTCGCCCACGGCGTTGACAATGTTCGCCACCCAGTCCGGGCCGCCCCCGGTGTTGTATTGGGCATGATCGGAGTTCTGCCCGGTTGGGGTAACCCAGATCAGGCTCGGCAGCGCGCAATTGGAGTTGGCGATATCCATCAGCACGTGCGATGGGTCCAGATCGACATTGTTTTGAAAAAGGGGCCCCGCGCATGTGTTTTGACTGGGCAAGCATATATGATTGATCGCCAGCGGAGCGTTCCAGAGATTTCCAAAAAAGATACCGCTGTCATCGTCTTCGACGTTCGTCGCGTAATATCTCCATCGCTGCGTGCTCCCCAAAAGATCGGAAATCGTGGGGTGGTCGAAGCAGGGGTGAACCAGCTGATTTTCTTGGCCGTTTGCATCGATCAGCGGGACGTAAGCCGTCAGTGGAGCGATGCAGCCGCCTGTACTGCTCGTGGCGTAGTTTTCAGCGGCGAAGGTGCCGATCTGATCGTCGGCGGCGCTTGGCGCGGAGGTGGCGCCAAACAGGAATTGATGCGCGGGGAAACTGGGTCCTTGATTGGTCTGAAACATAAAGTTGGCCCAGCCGTATTGGGTCACCATGGCCAGGTAGGGATTGAGGATGCCGGTTGAGTTGTCGACGTACTTAAACTGGGGATTCGGTACATTCATGCATTTTTGAACAGGCGTGCATTGAATGCCGGCTGCTCCATCCATCAGACATGTTGGGCCAACCTGCTCGTCGCACATGGTGAGGAAATCCGCGTGGTGGTGACCTAAATCATAGTCATTCGCCAGCGCTACTGAGCTTGGAGGGATGGTACCGCCCTTGGTTAGCCAATTTGCAGTTTGAATATCGTATTTGGTGGGATCCGTTGTGCTGCATCGCGATGCGGAGAGCGGAAGGCAAAGAGCGTAGAAGAGATTGTCCGGCGTCCTGTTTTCTTGCACCACAATGAGGATATGCTGAAAACTGCCAATGGCGCTGACCGGTGTGGCGGCAACCATTGCGACCGCAAATAGAATTTCTCCAAACGCTTTCACGGCTGCCGCACGCCTAAAATTAGGGTAATTCAGTTCTTGTTATTGATCCGATGTCCTTCTGTGTTCGTGCGCCGCGGCGGCAATGCCCGGACGATCTTGAAAACCACTCCGTAGCCGTGTTTTCCCCCGTTTTCAGTTGTGCCGTAGAGATTGCCTGCGCTGTCCGCGATGAGGCCAGCATGAGGATTTGCGCCATCCCGGCCGTTGCGGAAGGAGTGCAGCACAGTTTCCCTTCCACGGCGCGACAACCTGAATACCGTACCTGCATTGGCCGACCCACCCGCGGCCGTTGTCCCGTAGATGCTGCCCTTGCCGTCGAGAATCAATGTACCTAACGGATTCGCACCGCCTGAGCCACCGTCAAAAGCGAGGAGGGTTTGCTCTTTGCCGCCGGAGGAAATTTTGAAGACGGTGCCAGCATTCGTTGCGCCGCCCTGAGAGGTTGTCCCGTACAAATTGCCCGTTGTGTCAGCGACCAGTCCCGCGAGCGGAAACGAACCGCCGTTGCCGCCGGCGAAGGCGTACAACACCGTTTCAACGCCAGCTGTTGTGACTTTGAAAACGGTACCACATCCCGACTGACCATTGATGCTGCAATTCGCTCCTCCCCCGTTTTCGGTAGTGCCGTAAAGGTTTCCGCCGACGTCAGAAATCAGATCCGACCAAGGGTAAGCACCATCATTTCCGGCAGCAAAAGCGTGAAGCACAATTTCGCCCCTGCCCGGCACAAGTTGAAACACCCTTCCGCAGCCGAAGTCGCCGCATCGATCGTTTCCCCCATAGTACGTGGTGCCATACAGATTACCGTCTTTGTCCAGTAGAACGCCACCAAGCGGATCGGAGAGCTTGCCGCCACCGGGCCAAGAGTAGATTACGCTTTCTTGCCCAGTTGAAGAGATCTTGAATGCCGTACCTTGTGCTCCTGCGCCGCCTTCCGTCGTGGTACCGTAAAAATTGCCAAACACGTCAGCGGTTAGACGAGCGAAAGGAGAGGCGCCGTCTGCACCTCCCTGAAACGCGTAAAGTACTGTGTCGCTTCCATCTGGACTGATTTTGAACACGGTCCCGCAACCCACAAGCTGACCGTTCAGGGTGCAATTTCCGCCGCCCCCTTGAGATGTCGTGCCATAAAGATTGCCCCTCGCGTCGATAAGCAGGGCAGCTTCAGGGTGAGCGCCATCGCTGCCGCCGGTAAAGGAATGGAGCACAATCTCTCTCGCGCATGTTTCGCTTGGAGAGAATTGCAGAGCGACTGCGAGCAGGCAGCCGAGCACCAATGGCCTTCCGAAACTGCCGAATGTTCGGGACATGGCTATCCTCCGCGGAATTCGCCACTCGGCATTAAATCGCTTGCCGTTGCCGCTAACAATCAGCGCCGGTTGTCGCTATCTCAACGGCAGATCAATGCATCGGCCGAACGAAAATGAGAAACCCGCGGGAGCTTTCGATCCCGCGGGTCCTCGCTTGAGCAACACGTGTTTCGCGTGGAGGGGCTTACCGCTACGCACGCTGCCTCAAGTCGAACTCGCGCGAACAATGATGCCGTTCCGCTGAACGAACTCTGGACCCTGCATTCATGCGTGGTTCATCGCGGAACTCTTACAAAACCCGCATGTGCTGGCGGCTTTTTATCTGCGCTGTTGCGGCGCTTCTGCTGGCCATCTCTCCGGCAGCGGCGCAGGGGAGAATCGTGCGCCCATACGAACCGCGGGCGCTGGTGCCGCTGGAGCGAATCCTGCCGCATATTCGCAGCACCCATCCCGGCACATTATCGGATGTCGATGGACCCTTCCCGGATCCCGCAGGCCGCCTGCACTATCGCATCAAGTGGCTGACGCCCGAAGGCCGCGTCATTTGGCTCGACGCGGACGCCCGCAGCGGCCGCGTGCTGGGTGTCAATCGCGGCTGGGGCAGCTATGGTCCGGCTCCCTATCCAGGAGGGTTGTACGCGCCCTTCCCCCGGATCGAAGGGCCGCCGCCGCGTTACTTCCGGCCTGGGCATGGATGGAAACGCGGCTGGATCGGGGGACATTTCGGTTTGGGTGGAATGCGCGGCGGAGGCCGTGGACGGCGAGGCAGGTAATCGCATGCGTGTGTTGCTGGTGGAAGACGACAAGGATCTGCAGCGGCTGCTGAAACAGGCGCTGACGGATGCCGGTTACGTGGT
>JAICVV010000376.1 GCA_025935155.1 Alphaproteobacteria bacterium | reverse complement strand
GGCAACTGGAGCTGCGCACGCGCGACCGCCAGCGCAAGCTGATCGCCAAGATCGATTCTGCGCTGCGACGCCTCGAAGATGGCTCCTACGGCTTCTGCGAAGAAACCGGCGAGCCGATTTCACTCAAGCGGCTAGACGCGCGGCCTATCGCGACACTCTCAATCGAAGCACAGGAACGGCACGAGCGCCGCGAACGCGTTTACCGCGACGATTGAAAAGTTGTCTTTTCAGTTCTCTGGCCCCGCCAGATCGCGGAAGGCCGAAATGACCGTCATGTAGGTGTCTCGTTTGAACGGCACGATTAGGCGCGGCAACGCTTCGATCGCCAGCCACTTCCACTCGGCGAATTCCGGCTCTGCCGTATTGATGTTGATTTCGGAACTGTCGCCCAGAAAGCGCATCGCCATCCACTTCTGCCGCTGGCCGCGGAAGCGTCCACGCAGGGCGACGCCAAGAAGGTGTGAGGGCAGGTCGTAGCAAAGCCAGTCGTCGTAGGCTCGCAGCAACCTTGCCTTCCGGGTGCCGATTTCCTCTTCAAGCTCGCGCAAGGCAGCCTGCTCCGGTGTCTCGTCGCCATCGATGCCGCCCTGCGGCATCTGCCAGCCTTCGACCGTCTGATCGATGCGCTTTCCGACGAACACAAGCCCATCCCGGTTCAGCAACATTATCCCCACGCACGGACGGTAAGGCAGGTCTTCATGTTTCAGGTGGGAATTGTAGCGCGACATGCGAACGATGAGGTTTGGCTCGCAACCAGTATTGCCGAAACCTGCCCGAAAGCAAAAGGTCTCAACTGCAAATGCGACTGGAAAGCATATCAACGATGCGAGTGAAGACCATGCAGAAGGTCTTCCGCATAGCTTAGCTGGAAGTCGGCATACGTCTTTTTCGGATCGGGCCGAATGACGGACGCCACATCCGATTTCAGCGGCGTTCCTTCTGCCGCCAGGTGGCGCGGCAAATCCGCTTCCCGCCCGATCAGACTTTGAAAGACGTTCGTGTCCGCCTTGTTGTCGGCCACCATCACGTCAGGAACGATGCCGGTTGTCTGAATGGAGCGGCCGGATGGCGTGTAGTACCGCGCCGTAGTCATGTGCAGCGCGCCGGACTTGCCGTTGTCCAGGGGAATGACAGTCTGCACCGACCCTTTGCCGAAGGTCAGCGTGCCTTCGATTCGAGCCCGCTTATGATCCTGCAATGCGCCGGCGACAATTTCCGAGGCGCTTGCGCTCCCGCCATTCACCAGTACGATAATCGGCTTGCCGTCCGCGATATCGCCCGGCTGCGCGTCGAAGCGCTGCGTTTCGTCCTTGTTCCGGCCGCGGATGGAAACGATTTCTCCGCCATCGAGGAAGGCGTCCGCAACCGCAACCGCCTGGTCGAGAAGCCCGCCCCCATCGTCACGCAGATCGACAATGTAGCCCTTCAGATTGGGACCGATCTGCTTCTTCAGTTCGGTAACGGCCTTGCGCAAGCCGGTGTCGGTATTCTCGTTGAAAGCTGGAATTTTGATGTAACCCAAATCGCCTTCCCGTTTGTGAGTCACTGCCTCGACCGCAATCACTTCCCGCGTAAGCGCCAGGTCGAATGGATCGTGCACGCCCTGCCGGAGGATATTCAGGCGAACCTTGCTGCCGGCCGGACCGCGCAACTTGTCTTGCACGTCCTCAAGCTTTTGGCCGGTGATAGGTTTGCCGTCGATGGCCAGAATATGGTCGCCGGCCTTAAGATGCGCGCGCGAGGCCGGCGTATCGTCGATAGGTGAAACGATCGTCACCAGGCTGTCGTCGAGCCCGATGATCATGCCGAGGCCGCCATACTGGCCTTCCGTCTTCACCTGCATCGCCGCATAGGTGCGCGGATCGAAATAGCTGGAATGGGGATCGAGGTCGCCAAGCATACCGGTCAGCGCGCCTTCGACCAGTTGCTGGTCCTGCGGCTGCTCGACGTAATTGGCGCGCACCACGGCATAAGCTTTGCCGAAGCGTGCCAGCTCCGCGCTCGAATCGGCACCTTGTGCAAAGTGTAACAGCGCGAAGGTGGCGCAAAACGCGCCGCCCGCTCCCAACGCTGCGAGCGAAAATCCTTTCATGATGTTGCCTTCAGCGTTGGCTCCGTTCAGTTCGCCGCCGCGCTTTTGATGGAAGCGACTGTCGGCTTTCCGCCGTGCAAGAGGTCTAGCGCGTAGGAAAGCTGGAAATCGTCATATTTCTTGCCCGGCGCCGGTTTGATCACCTGCTGGTTCTGCTTTTTCGCCGCTTCGCCAATAAGGTGGCCCGGCAGATTGGCCTCGCTCGTCCGCAACTTCGAACTGGCATCGTCGTCGCCCTGGCTGACAGCGCGGTCTGGGACGATTCCTGTC
>JAICVV010000433.1 GCA_025935155.1 Alphaproteobacteria bacterium | reverse complement strand
TACAGGCGGAAACCACCGTCACCTTTTTCCGCAAAAAGCCGGCGCATGTGCTGATGCCCGGTGCGCTAAACTGCGGCGATGTCACCGTCGCCGATATCGGTATTCCTGACGCCGCGCTCGGCTCCATCAGGCCGAACATCTTCGAGAATGGGCCGGCGCTGTGGGGCAGGGCGTATCCCTGGCCGCGGCCGCTGGCGCACAAATACGCCCGTGGCCATTGCGTCGTGGTCAGCGGACCGGCGCACGCGACGGGCGCGGCGCGGCTCGCGGCCCGCGGCGCACTTCGCATCGGCGCCGGGCTGGTGAGCGTCGCCAGTCCGCGGGACGCGGTGCCGATCAACGCGATGCAACTCACCGCCATCATGGTGAAGCCGTTCGACGGCGCAAAAGGCCTCACCGAACTGCTCTCGGACAAGCGGCTCAACGCCGTGGTGATCGGACCTGGCCGCGGCGTAGGCCAGCAGACCCGAGAACTCGTGACCGCGGTGCTGGCGAGCGACGCGGCTGCGGTGCTCGATGCTGACGCGCTGACCTCCTTCCGCGAAGACCCGGCTGCCCTGTTCCGCCTCCTTCGTGAACCGGCCGTGCTCACGCCGCATGAAGGCGAATTCGAACGCATTTTCATTGGATTACTCGCGCGATCTGAGAACAAGATTGAAGCAACGCGGGAGGCTGCAAGGACCGCCGGCTGCACCGTTCTTCTCAAAGGGCCGGACACCGTGATCGCCACGCCGGACGGCCGTGCCATCGTCAACAGCCATGCGTCCCCTACATTGGCGACCGCCGGCTCCGGCGACGTGCTTTCCGGATTCATCGGTGGTCTCATGGCGCAACGACTCGATTCATTTACAGCAGCGGCGGCCGCGGCGTGGTTGCACGGGAAGGCGGCGCGCAGTTTCGGACCGGGCCTCATTTCGGAGGACCTGCCGGAACTGTTGCCCGCAGTGCTCTCCGCGCTGAAGGACGAACTCGATGAGCGACACCGCCATTCGCCACGCAGAATCGGCTGATATTTCCGCCCTCCTGGACATTTACAACCACTACGTTCTCCACACTCCCATCACCTTCGACATCGAGCCGCGCACACGGGCGCAGCGGCAGGAATGGCTCGATCAGTTTCGCAGCAGCGGGCGCTACCAGTGCTTCGTTGCGGCGCAGGGCGGCAAGGTGATCGGCTGGGCGTGCTCGACACGCTTCAAAGAGCGTGAGGCCTACGCCACCTCCGTCGAGACCAGCGTGTACTGCGTGCCGGACCACACGGGCCGCGGACTGGGCCGGCAGCTTTACGCAAGGCTGTTCGAGGCGCTTCAGGCCGAGGACATCCACCGCGCCTATGGGGGCATCACGCTGCCAAATGGCGCGTCCGTGGCGCTGCACGAGAGAATGGGCTTCCGCCACATCGGTACGTACCGGGAAGTGGGCCGCAAGTTCGGCCGGTTCTGGGATGTGGCGCTGTTTGAGCGCCCGGTCGCTGCGCTTGGCTAGATGTTGTGCCCGCCCCCTGCTGTGCTACAGCGAATTGTTTTGGGGGATCGCAGCGAATATTTATTTTGTAACAACTGGGGGAGGGGGTCCCTCCTGAGTGCCGACGGGAGCCAAGCCATTGACGAGATTGAGAAATCGCCGTGCGGTTGTTTTGCAGAAAGGGGGGAGGGGTCCCCTCCCGTCGGTTTCCCCACGTTTTGCCTGCCGCGTGTTCCATCTGGCCAAACCTCGTCTATCCAGAAGAGTTTTTAGCTTGAGAATATGAGAACATAACACGAACTTCTCATTGGGGCCATAGCCCTT
>JAICVV010000383.1 GCA_025935155.1 Alphaproteobacteria bacterium | reverse complement strand
CTTCCACAGCTATCATGCGCGGGACGTCTCGCATGCGGTTACCGGAGCTGGCAAAATCAATAGGCGATTCGGAAGCACCCATGCCCCTGAGCCAGCCCGATCTGTTTCTGCCCGATCCGGAGCCGGGACTCTTCGAGGAGCCGGTGCCTTACGGCGAGCGGCCCGATCCGGCGAAAATCCGGCTGCAACTTGTCTCGCTGATCGAGACGGCGCGCAATGCCAAGGCGATGCCGTGGCCGGAGCGCGAGGCGCGCATGTGGCAGATCGCCTTCCCGCAAATGACGAACTGGCTGCCGCCGGAAGAAGGCGATCAGCTCCGCTTCGAATTTGCGCAGGAAATGCAGCGCCTCGCGAAAGCAGCCTGATCCAGCCAGGCCTGTCTGCACAAGACGAACTTGCGCCCGGATCCCAATCCGCAGCACGTGCGCAACAGCCCCTTGACCGACCCACTTCCGCCACCCGCTTTGTTCGCGCTCTCCAAGCAACGCGCACATTAATATCTGCCGAAGGAACAATAGGAGGCACGCCGCCTTTCCGCTGAGCAATGCACCGGCAAGGTCCAAGCGGCACACCTTGTACCATCATGGCGGCGAATTCACTGGGCGTGTGAACTGACTCGCGTACATTCGAGTGCGGCGGGGTGCCGAGAAGGATTCGTTTTCCATGGCCTCCGTTTCCGAACAGGCGCCGGTTCGTGCGTCACTGCTCTCGACTTTTGCAGCTTCCGTCCGCCTCGGTCTTGTCCGCCTCACGCCACTGATCGGCGGCTTGGTTGTCGAACCATGGGCAGCGCTTGGCTCCGCGATTCACGCGCTGTTCCGCAAGCTGGATCGGGACATTCAGGGCAGCACGCTCGATCGCGCTCTGGAGAACACCCCGATGCGCCGCCATCCGCATGTGCTGAATGCCGCCACCAATCTACTCGGCATCTGCTTCATCATCATCGGCGGATTGAAGCTCACCAACCAGGACTCCAAAACCTGGTCGGACGAGATCGCCTGGAGCGCGGCGTTCTTCATGATCGTCAGCATCCTGTTTTCATACGGCGGCATTCGCGCCGGTATCGAGCGGCCGTGGCAAATTAGACTGGCGGACTGGTCGTTTCTTGTGGGCATCGCCGCGCTGATTCTCTCGATGGTGATCGCGGCCTATCAGCTGTAGAGCGGCTAAATATCCAGCTCGCACCACACGGGCACATGATCCGATGGCCTTTCGCGGCCGCGCATGTGCTTGTTGATGCCGCTGGTGACGAGGCGGTCCGCCGCCTGCGGCGACAGCATGATGTGGTCTATGCGAATGCCGCGATTCTTCTGCCAGCAGCCGGCCGTGTAGTCCCAGAAGGTGTAGAGATGCGGCTCGGCATGGCAGGCGCGGATGGCGTCGGTGTAGCCGAGGTTTTCCAGCCGCCTGAGCGCAGCGCGGGATTCCGGCTGGTAGAGCGCATCCGTCAGCCAGTTCTTCGGCTCGTATACATCTTCTGGGCCCGGGATGACGTTGTAGTCGCCCATGAGCACGACGGGTTCTTCCGCCGGCAGCAATTCCTGCGCGTGCGTAGCCAGCCGTGCATGCCAATCGAGCTTGTAGCGAAATTTGTCGGTGCCGATGGGATTGCCATTGGGTGCGTAGATGGAGGCGACGCGCACCATGCCCTTGTCACAGGTGATCGCCGCTTCGAGATAGCGCGCATGGTCGTCGCCATTGCCGCCGGGAAGGCGAGGGGAGACATCCTCCATCGGCCGCTTCGAGAGAATGGCGACGCCGTTGTAGCTCTTCTGTCCGTGTACGGCGCAATTGTAGCCCATGTCCTCGAATTCGAGCCGCGGGAAGGCGTCGTCCGTGCATTTGATTTCCTGCATGCAGACGATATCCGGCGCGGTTTCGCTCAGCCACTCTTTGGCAGCCGCGAGCCGCGCCTTGATCGAATTCACATTCCAGCTGGCGATCCTCATTCCGGCGCCGCTATTTGCTCACGACCGTGCTGAAGGTTTCGCTGCTGAAGGTCTGTCCATTGAACAGGAAGCCAACGCACCACACCTGCGTCTGCCCGTTTCCGAGCGGCTGGTGCGCGCAGGCGCCCATTTCATCGCCTGTGCTCACGTCAAGCGTCCACGTCTTGCCGCCATCCTGTGAGAAATAGATGCCGCCCACATTGCTGTAGACATTCCCGCCGGCCGCCCAGCCGGTTTTCCTGTTGAGGAATTCGATCTGGCGGATCGGCCACGGCGCGTTCAGCACGCGGCCGCTCCAGGTAGCGCCGCCGTCCGTTGTGCGGTGCAGCCATCCGGCCACATCCGGCGAAATTTCGCCGCCGCCCGTCCAG
>JAICVV010000247.1 GCA_025935155.1 Alphaproteobacteria bacterium | reverse complement strand
TCATTTGAACTCAAGTTTTTCGCACATTTCGCTGCAGTCAGCGGTTTGCTTGCGCAAGTAACCGGGCCCCCCTCTCTCATATGGAAACATGGCGCCGTTTTACCAGCGCCGCCAGACCTTTTCAATTTTACAGATCGGCAAGCGCCCGCGCGTATTCGGCTGGCCCGCTGCGGGTGTTCATGCGTTCACGCCGAAGCGGCAGCACCATCAGGTGCGGTCCGGAGTAAGGCGAACGGAATCCCGCAGCCAAAGCCGGATCGAAGCCGAAGCGCTTGTAGGAATCGCCGCCGAGCACGAACACGCCCACCCAGTCTTGCGCCTTTGCGCGCGCCAGACCTTCACGGATCAGCGCATCTGCAATCCCCTGCCGGCGATAGGCTGCACGGACGGCGACTGGCGCCAGACCGAGAAACCCTCCCGGCGATCGCATCTTCGAAAACAGCACATGGCCGGCGATGTTTCCATCGAAAATCGCGACAAGGGAAATAACGGCGTCACCATCATGGCGAAGTCTGTCAATGAGATCAGCCTCTGCGCATGTCGGAAACGCCTCAGCATGCAGCTTCCAGATACTGTCACGATCCGCAGCCCTCTCGGGTCTGACGTGCAGCTTCATTCGACGCTCCTTTTATTCACCTAAGCAGTGCGAGAAGAATGTGCCGCCTTTCCCGGTTTCTGATTCTTGCAAGTTAGCAGAAGCAGGTCACGCCTCGCGGGCGATGAAGTCCAGCGCCTGCGTGGCGATGCGGAGGCCCTGATGGCGTTTCATCGGTGTGTTGAGATAGCGGTTTACCGCAGCGCACATTTCATCCGCCCAGGGCGCATCCGGCGAGGCTGCCAGTTCGTCTTCCAGCGCGCACAGCACCTTCACGCGATGGCAGGCGATGATCGGTTCGGGAATGGCGTGATCGTACAGCCCCGACATTTCGTGCGCGATGAAAGACTCGCGGTCGTTGACGCGATAGCAGGCGACATCCTGACCGGCGCTCACATACTTGCGGTTGCGGCCCACGAACAGCGCCAACTGCAGCAACGCGCGCGGCCATAGGTCCGGGCGCTGCTCGCAGATGTGGCGGCAGGCATTGGCGAAGGTGAGCGCGTGGGTGAAATCGAGCCAGTTGGTGTTATCGGCAATGGCGCCATCCGTCGCCTGTTCAAAAGCGCGATCGAAATGCAGCAAATTCCACGCGGCGGCGCCAAGCAGCGCATCGTAAAGGTCGCGCGTATTTCGGCCCGAGCTCGCGAGTGCGCGTTTTAATGCGCCATCGATGGACGCGCCGATGAAATCATCCGCGCGCGCTGCCTCGTTGCCCGCGCCGTCCCATGCTGAGAGGGCCTTCGCGTAGAAGCGGAACTGCGGCAGCCGCTCTTCGCGCGTCGAGCGGATCAGCATACGGGTGAGCGCGAACAACAGCGGCTCGGCAGCCTCCACGTCCAGCCGCGAGATCAGCTGGCCGGTTTTGAAGGTGTAGATAGCGCAGTGGCCGAAATCCGCGTAGTGCGCCAGCGCCGCGGCGCCAAATGCCGGACGCATTTCTTCGTAAGAGAGTCCTCGCGAGAGTGCGCCGCGCACCAAAGCAACCGCCGCGGCTTCATCTTCTGCTTCGACCGCCGCCGCAAATGCGCGCGCATCCCATTCCGTCCGGCTGTCCGCATACGGAAATTCGTCCGCGCCCAACGTGTCGTCCGCCAGATGCGCCACGGGCTCCAACAATGCCGTGAGCCGCTTCTCCGGCGATAGCGTGCGTTCTGCCAGCATCAGCCAGTCGGGCGCGGCGGCATGCGCATGCGTCATCCCGTTTTCCAGCCGCGCGTTGCGTGCGGCAATGGCGTGCGAAAGGCCGATACGCGCATCGAAGCCAGCGCACTCGAGCCGCGCCAGCTCCCGCGCCATTCGGGCCATGTCGTTATCGGCGATTGCTGCATTGAGGCCTTTCAACGCGCGCGCCCGCTGCGCGTCAGCCGGTGAATCGGTGAGGTCGAGAAAAATCTCGTCTCCGCGCAGCTCGACGGCATAGGTGCGCACCGGATCGCGACCCACCAGTGCTTCGCCGGTGCGCAGATCGAATTTCCAGTTGTGCCAGTTGCAGGTGAGGAGGCAATCCGTCCCCAGCGTGCCCTCGCTCAGCGGATAACCCTCATGCGGGCAGCGATTGGCGATGGCAAACACACGATCGCCGCTTTCGATCAGCAGCACCTGCTTACCGTTCTTGCGCACGACCTTGCGGCCTTTCGTGCGCAGCTCACCGCGGGAAATGCCGCTGGCAACAAACATCGGGCGTGCTCCTTCCGGCAGCGCAATATAAACACTTTCATTTGATGCAGCCATGCGTCCCTCGCGCGATTGACCGTTGGCCTCGCTGCAACGCCGGAACATTCCCCCACGGCGGATGTTTCTTTCGATACCGGCGAACGCGTGCGCGCTCGCCCATGCCACGCAAATAACCGGAGAATTATCATGGCTATGGAGGCGCGACCTTTCGCCGTCGTCACTGGAGCATCCACTGGCATCGGATATGAACTTGCCAGATGCTGCGCCAACGACGGCTACGATCTGCTCATTGTCGCGGATGAGCCAGAGATCAACGCCGCCGCGGCGCAGTTGCAAAACGGCGCGCGGGTAGAGGCGATGGAAGCCGATTTGTCGACGCAGGAGGGGGTCGACAAACTGTATCAGGCGCTGCAAGGCCGGCAGGTGGATGCGCTGCTTGCCAACGCCGGGCGCGGCCTGGGCAAAGGATTCCTCGACCAGAACTGGGACGACGTGTACCGGCTGATCAACACCAACGTGACCGGCACGCTTTATCTGATCCACAGGGTGGGGAACGACATGCGCCGGCGCGGCGAGGGCAAGATTCTCATTACCGGCTCGATCGCCGGTTTCATGCCGGGCAGTTTCCAGGCGGCCTACAATGCGAGCAAAGCCTTCCTCGATTCCTTTTCGGAAGCCCTGCGCAACGAACTCAAGGACACCGGCATCACAGTCACCTGCCTGATGCCCGGCGCGACGGAAACGGAATTCTTCGAGCGCGCCGATCTGATGGACACCAAAATCGGCCAGGAAGAGAAGGCCGACCCGGCAGAGGTAGCCCGCACCGGCTATGAAGCGATGAAGACGGGCGACGATGCCGTCATCACCGGCTGGAAGAACAAGCTGCAGGTGGCGATGGCGAAGGTACTGCCGGCCACCGCAGTCGCCGAAAAGCACCGGCAGCAGACGGAGCCCGGTTCCGGCCGCAAACACTGACGATCGATCTTCAGCGTGGAAAATGGCACGGGCGAGGCTCGCGCCATTTACCATCCTGGATTGCCTTTAACGCTGAAACGTCCGCCGCGGCGCGCCAACTGCTCCATCGTCCTCAGCAATTGGCTAATGCGTTCGCACGAATCCGCCGCCTCTGTTTCACCGGATTGCAAATCGCGCAGCCTAAGTATGGCCGCCGTTGGGAACGGGCGTGTTTCGCCCCGCTGCGATGGTGCGATCGGTGTCGAAGGGGTTTGGGCGTACAGGACTGGCGCGGCTTGCAGGCGCCGCTGCTTTGGCGGCGCTCCTTTCCGCTGCCGCGCAAGGGCAGGATTTCCGCATCAGGCAAACCGCTGCGCAGATGGCACCCACGGAAGTGGCACTGGCAGTCTTGCCCCCCGCGGCGACTGTGGCGAATATGCAGGCGCGGGAAGCCGATAGTGTCTGGCCGACGCACGGCTGGGCAACCTCCACCCCGGAGGCCCAAGGTATCGATTCCAGTGTGCTTGCCAATGCCATCGAGACGATCCGCGCGCGGCATATTCCCGCCCACAGTCTGCTGGTCGAACGGCACGGCAAAGTGGTGCTTGACGCCTATTTCGCGCCGTTCGGCGATGGCCAGCTGCACGATGTGTTCTCCGTTACCAAAAGCGTGACCTCCACCCTGGTGGGCATGGCGATACGCGAGCGGCGCATTTCCGATCTGCGCACGCCGGTGGTTGCCTATCTGCCGGATTCCTCAGCGGCGTATGACCCCATAAAGCGGCACCTTACGCTTGCGCACATGCTGAGCATGACCTCAGGCTTGAGTTGTGCGGGCAATGGCGGCG
>JAICVV010000439.1 GCA_025935155.1 Alphaproteobacteria bacterium | reverse complement strand
GCGCCGTAATGCGAAATCACTTCCGCCGCCGCCAAGGCGCCGAGCCGGCCGCACAGCGCCAAGTCTTTGCCATGCGTCAGGCCGTAGAGAAATCCGGCGGCGAACTGATCGCCGGCGCCGGTAGTGTCGATCACGGCGTCCACGGGCACGGCATCCAGTACATGAAGCTCTTCGCGGCGGGCGATCATACAGCCTTTCTCCGAACGCGTCAGAGCGCCAATGCCCGGCCAATCGCGCAACGCTTGCAGCGCTACCTCAAAATCGTCCGCCTCGAACAGCGCCTTCGCCTCGTCTTCGTTGGCGAACAGGATGTCGAGTTGCGGCAGCAGTTCGAGGAATTCGCCGCGCCAGCGCGCCACACAAAACGGATCGGACAAGGTCAGCGCCACCTTGCGCCCCGCTGCCTTTGCCACACCCATGGCCTTCTTGATCGCAAGCTTCGCAGCCGGCGCGTCCCACAAATAACCTTCCACATACAAAACTTCCGCTGCGGCGATGTCCGTTTCGCGAATATCGTCAGGCCCGATCTCCCGGCTGGCCCCGAGCCAGGTGCTCATGCTGCGGTGGCCGTCCGGCGTGACAATGATGATGGAGCACGCGGTGGATGGCCCGCCCTCAGCCATCGCTGTGGTGTAGCCCACGCCAAGTTCCTGCAGACTTTCCGCAAAGCTCCGGCCAAGGCGATCCGCCTTCACCTTGCCAACGAAGGCGGCGTGTCCGCCCAACGACGCCAGCCCTGCCATGGTGTTCGCGGCAGAACCGCCCGCGATCTCCTGTGCTTCCGGCAACACGCGAATGAGCTGATCGGCCCGGAAATCATCCACCAGAGTCATCACGCCCTTGGCGATATTGTGCTCGAGTAAAAATGCGTCGGCCGCCGGCGCAATGACATCCACAATAGCATTGCCCAACCCCATTACGTGATAAGTGCCAGCCATGAATCCTTCGCCCGCTTGCCGCCGCCGCGCTGCCGCTTAGTGTAGCCGCCCCATGTTCGCAAGCGCGCGTAAAGCAGCCGAGCTGATTTTCGATCCTGCGTTCCGGCGCGTCGCGCTGAAGGCGGCCGGCCTCACGCTGCTGCTGTTCGTGATTCTGCTGGCAGGCGCGGAACTGGGTGTGCGGTATCCGCCGCTGCCGCATGTGGCGCAGCTTGAGAATGTCTATTCCATTCTGGCGGGCGTTGCGGTGCTGCTGGCGGTCGTGTTTCTCGGCGGGCCGGTGGCGGCCTTGTTCGCGAGTCTGTTTCTGGATGAGATCGCCGCCGCGGTCGAAACGCGGCACTATCCGATCGATCCGCCATCGCGCGGCGCGCCGTTCTGGCCGGGTCTATTCCTGGGCGTGCGATTGTTCGTGCTGCTGGTGCTGGCGAAACTATTGCTGCTGCCGTTCGAGTTTCTCATCCCCGGCGTAGGCAATCTGATTTCGCTGGCGGTAAGCGGTTGGCTGTTGGGCCGAGAATATTTCGAATTGGCGGCACTGCGGCATCTGCCGCGAAAAAGTCTGGACATAATGCGCCGCAAACATTCCGCAGCAATCGTGGGCGCCGGCACCTTGATCGCGCTGGTGGCGGCCATCCCGATCATTAACCTGTTTGCGCCATTGTTCGGAGTTGCGCTAATGGTGCACGAATTCAAACGCTACGCCGCGGAGGATCGAATCGCATGAAGCTGCGCGTGCTCTCCCTGTTGCTGTTTGCCGGGCTTGCGGCCTG
>JAICVV010000391.1 GCA_025935155.1 Alphaproteobacteria bacterium | reverse complement strand
GGCATGGGGCTGGGCTTCAACGGCGGGCAACTGCTCGCGCTGTCGTTAGGCGGCTGCTTCTGCAACGATCTGCGTTACGCAGCCGAGCAGCTGGGAATTGAGCTGGCCGACATCGCGGTTTCCGTTTTCCTGGAGTTGGACGGTGAACCGCTGGTGGCGACACATGCCGAAATGCAGGTGCGCTGCACAGCGGCCGATGGCAGCGATGCCGCGCCGGTGATTGCGCGCGCAAAGTCCATCTGCACCGTGGCGAACACGCTCAGGCGCGGAATGGACGTAACGGTCTCGAACGCCGGATAGTTCGGCAACGCGAACTGCGCGTCTACAATCATAGGCTGCCGGCATTGCGGCGCAACCGGCAACCGGGGCAATCAATCCTGCTCGAGTTCGGATGACAGGCTGTATTCATCGGGTGCGGGCGCGCCTTCGTCCGGATTGGCCGGTTCAGGCGTTTCTGTACCCACCATCTCCTCGATGGGCTTCAGCCGCTCGCCGCGCTTTTCCGCTTTCTTGATCATGCGGTCGCGCTTCTGATTGGCGCGCGTCACCGCAAGATCCAGCTCCAGCTGCGAGCACAGGCCCAATGTCACCGGATCGACCGCCTTGATCGCCGCCGCGTTCCAGTGCGAGCGCTCGCGGATTTTCTGGATCGTCGCCTTGGTGGTGCCGATCAGCTTGATAATGTCGGCGTCGGTGAATTCCGGGTGGTTGCGCAAAATCCAGTACACCGCGTCCGGCTTGTCCTGCCGCTTAGAGACGGGCGTGTAGCGCGGCGCGCGCTTGACCTTCACGGAAGGCATCTTGTGCTTGGGCGCAGCCATCTTAAGCCGTTTGGAATGGTCCTTTTCGGCCGCCACGATGGCTTCGCGGGTGAGCTGGCCGGAGGAAACGGGATCCTGTCCCTTGATCCCTTTCGCCACATCTTCATCGGCGATGCCTTTCACCTCCAGGGGATGCAGGCCGCAGAATTCGGCGATCTGCTCGAAGGTGAGGGAGGTGTTGTCGATCAGCCAGACGGCGGTCGCCTTGGGCATCAGGGGGGTGGTATCGGCAGCCATGAATCTTTCCTTTCCGGGCGGGGCGGTGGCCCCGTCCTTCCTTGAACGCCAGTCATTCAGGGAAGGTGGGTGTTGTAGCCGCCGGCGGCCAAAAGGGGAAGGGATTTGTGGGAACCCAGAATTTGCCCGCCAACCCGCGACCAGCCGCCATGACCAGGCTCTCCTCTCCGTCATGGGTGGCCTGAGCCGCCCATCCATCGGCCGCGTGTCGGCGCGGCACAAAGTCTAACGCTCGCGGACGCTCGCGCAATGGATGGCCGCCTCGGGTGGGCGGCCACTACGGTGAGGAGGTGTGGTAAGTTGAGAAGGCGCGAGTGGGGGATGTCATGAAGCTTCTGGCTATTCGAAATTCGGGGGAGTCGCCGAGCATCGACAACGCTATCCGTATCTGCGCGCTAACCCGCCGAAGTAACGCGTGCGCGCTACATGCGCGCTGCTCATTCCCCAGTTCACGACTGAAATGCGAATGAAATCAGCAGCGAAAATAAATCCGTTCCCCACTGCGATTTCGGCCTTACACTCGTGCGCATGAGCAGCTCTTTCATCCCGTCACGGCCGCCCACCGAGGCGGCCATCCAGCCGCGCGGGTCCACGCGCGAGGAAGAGTCACTTGCGCTCGCCGACGGTCGCGCGATGGGTGGCCGGGTCGAGCCCGGCCGTGACGGTGGAGAAGCGCGTGCGAAATTCATCGAAATTGTTGATTTCAAATGCATCGCTGCGCGCGAACCACAACATCTAGCGTGTTGGGGAATTGAGAAGGGGAACCCCCCTCTCAATTTCGTAGGTTCGAATGGGAACTTTCGCGATCATCGTCAGCACGTGATCGCCCGCGGGCGAGCCAATTGGATCACCCGTACAAGCCGGGTGATGACGAAGAGCAGGGGAGGGTGTGCGATTTTTCGCCGAACAAAACAAGCAATTCCGTCGCGCTCCGTTCCACCCTAATGCCAACCGCCCGTCCGGCATCCCCGTCATGCAACGGACGCGTGGAAAATCCGCGCAGGACGGGCACAAAGCCGCTTTGTAGATTCGGCCCATGACAACAAATAGCGAAACCACAGCGGCGCAATCGACCAGGCTTGCGCTCACCTTTATCTTCATCACCGCGATGCTCGATTCCATCGGGCTCGGCATCATCATTCCCGTGTGGCCGAAGCTGATCGCGGAGGTGGCACACGAGAACATCACCGGCGCGGC
>JAICVV010000358.1 GCA_025935155.1 Alphaproteobacteria bacterium | reverse complement strand
GAGGTCATGCCGGTGAAACTGCACTACACGACGATCGGCGCGCCAAGCGGCGAGCCCGTTCTGGTCCTGCACGGCACCGGCGGCTCCGCCGCCAGCATGTTGACCCCGGCCTTCGCCGGCGAGCTTTACGGGCCTGGCCAGCCGCTCGACGCGACCAAATACTTCATCATCATTCCGGACAGCATCGGCCACGGCAAAAGCGCCAAGCCTTCGGACGGACTGCGCAGCCGATTCCCGAAATACGATTACGCCGACATGATCGAGGCGCAGCACCGCCTTTTGACGGAGCATCTCGGTGTCAAGCATCTGCGGCTGGTCATCGGCAATTCGATGGGCGGCATGGAGAGCTTCCTCTGGGGCGAGATGTATCCGCAATATATGGATGCGCTGGCGCCGATGGCGGCGCAGCCGACCGCAATGGCGAGCCGCAACTGGATGCTGCGGCGTATGATGCTGGAAACGATCCGCAACGATCCCGAATACAAGAACGGCGATTACACCGAGCAGCCACGCTTCCTCAAGATTGCCAGTGTGTTCTTCGGCATCGCCACCGCGGGCGGGACGCAGAATTATCAGAAGCAGGCGCCGACCAACGCACTTGCCGACGCGGTTGTGAACAAGCGGCTGGCTGCTCCATTCAAGGCCGACGCGAACGACTTCCTGTGGGCATGGGGCTCGTCGGCCGACTACGACGCCGCGCCGGGCTTAGGCAAGATCGAGGCGCAGGTGCTTGCCATCAATGCCGCCGACGACGAGCGCAATCCGCCCGAGACCGGCATTATGGTCAATGCCATGAAGCAGGTGAAGCACGGCCGCATCTACCTAATTCCGGCAAGCCCGGAGACCAGCGGTCACTCCACCACTGGCAATGCCAAATTTTACAAGCAGCAGCTTCAGGAGTTTCTGGCGAGCGCACCGCGGCGGGCGATGTAGGCCGGCATCGCGACTAGTAGTCGCCGCCGCCAAAGAGTCCGCCCAAGCTCCAGCCGCCGCGGCGATCGTCATAGGCGTCACGGCGGTCATAGTAGCTGTCGCGACGATCGCTGAGCCGGCGGTCCCGATAGTCGTCGCGCGGCTCGGCCCGGTGCGCGTTGCGCGGATGTGCAGCCGTGGCGACCTTGCCGGCCGAGCCCGATTTGGTGCACAGCCGGCGCTCGCCGCTCATCGGCTGATAGGTGCAGTCTGACGCGCGGAACGACCGGTATGCGGAGGAGCAGGCGCTGACATTGCAGGAGGCCGCCGCGACCGGCGTGGCCGCCGTCGTGTCGGCCGGTGTCGCGCGCGCCTGCGCCTGCGTTGCCTGATCCACAGCCGGACCGGTGCCTACGGGAACCGAGGCCTGAGCCCTATCGGCTGTCTTGTCGGGTGTCTTTTCGGTCGTCTTGGCGACGGCAACGGAGTGCGCAGCAGGCTGTACCCCGCCCGCCTTTGGCGCGGGAGCAGGCGCAACAGCCGCGGTCTGCGTGGGCAGCGCAGCGTAAGGCGGGGGATTGAGCGGCGCCTGCGTCCAGTCGAGGCCGAACAGCACGCTCGCGGCCGCGACCAGCAACACGAAGAAATACACCAGAAATGCCATGACGCGCCCAAGACCCAGACTTCAACACAGGCAATGCCCGCGGCGGTGAACCGTTCCGCCTATGCCGGTTCCAAATCATCTATGGTGCGCAACAGCGCGCGCAAGCGTGCAGCATCGGCCGGAGCGGCACTTTTTTGATCGTTATCAAAGTAAACATAGACTGTTAGGCGCTGGCGGTGCCAGACGGCAATCTCGCGCGCCCATTTGCGCAGCGCGGTGTTCGAATAGTGCCCCTTATACGCGCCGCCCGGCCCGTGACCTCGGACATAAACGTGTTTCGCGGTGGCCAGCCACGGCGACGGCGCATCGCGATGATCGGAGATGCAGAACGCGATACCATTCTTCCGCAGAATTTTATAGATCGTTTCGTCGTACCAACTGTCGTGGCGGAATTCGAAGGCGTATTGCCGCTTCCTGTTCAGGAGCCGAATGAACGATGTCAGCCGCTCCGCATCGGCGGTAAAGCGAGCCGGTAGCTGGAACAGCACGGGCCCGGCCTTCGGACCGAGGACCTTCAGCCGCTCTTCGATGAGGCCAAGGCTGTTGCGCGAGCGATCGGACAGCCGCTTCCAGTGCGTGATGAATTTCGAGGCCTTCCACGCGAACAGGAACTCGTCGGGCGTCTGGTCGCGCCAGCCGCGCACCGCTTCGAGTGTGGGCGTGCGGTAGAACACGCCATTGAGCTCTGCGGTGATGAACTGCGTCGCGTAGTAGGCGAGATGGTGCTTGACCATCACCTCGCGCGGGAAGAATGGGCCGCGCCAGGAGGCGTAGCTCCAGCCTGACGTACCGATGTAGATGCGAGGCGGTGCTCTGCGCCGGGACACGGGTTAACCAGAACGAAAAACGGTGGCCGGAACCAACGCCCCGCCGCTCCGCTTGGTTCGCGGTACGATTTGCAGGGCTTTGAAAGCAATCGACAGCCGCCGCTCGGGGTGCGATTCT